>MEHG01000035.1 GCA_001940705.1 Candidatus Thorarchaeota archaeon AB_25 | reverse complement strand
GCTCTACTAGCTCTACTAGTTGTTCCTCCCCCTTTTGTCGAGCTTCTTCACGTACAGTTCGAATGAATGTTTGTAGCTGTTGGTTGAATTTACCGCGGCTGATGAAAGCAAATTCGTCTACTCTTTGAAGTTCTACTTGTTTTGCATCAACGACGGGAATGAGTGCCTTAATCAGTTCTTCGTGAGGGAGATGAGAGAGTGGTGTGTCCACAACAACAGCCCGTATCTCTCGATCAATCAATATTCCTGCAGTCTGTGGACCTCCTCCTGATGCATCTTCGAAAAGAACAACGTCACCGGTCTTCAGACCCACTTTTTTATTGAATTCGTCAATACTTTCACGGGTGAAGTGAGGGATTACTTTGACTGCGAGCATGTCCCCGCGCATCTCTAGACGCTTCACTCCCTTCAAGAGTTCAAGGCGCTCACTCAAAGTGTCTACTTGTTTTCTAAGTGAGGTTGTTTCTCGTTGTGTTTTTTTCAGTGTGGACTTAGTCTTCTCCACTTCACGGTCCCGTTTAATCTTCCAGTGATTCTCACGGGTAACAATCTCAAGACTGTCTGAAAGCTCGCTCTCCCTAAACTTCAGGTATTCTACAAATCGTTTCAAGTCCTCAATCTTTTCTACAAGTAATCTGTTTTCAGACTCCAAGTTTTCGGTTTTTGTTTTCAGCGTGTCAAATCGTTCTTGAGTCAAGGGCTCTTCTTCAACTGGTGGTTGTTCTGGAACGCTTTCAATAGGTTCTAATTCTTCACTCTCTATTCTAGCCAAAGCTTCATTGATTGAAGCGCCCTTTATCACCAAGGCCTTTAGGTGATTACGATCAACTGATAGTTGCTCATCACGAATCATTCTGTCAATCTGTTGAAATTTCGGAAGAAGGCTTCTGTAGGCATAGACTGCAGCTGTCAGTGCATCTCGCTCATGGGCATTACGAATCTTCATCTCAGTACTATATTCTCGAGCTAGTTCTTGTTTGTCTGCAACAGCAATTGGTTTCTTGGGAGTGAAAATAGTAGAATTCACTGTACTAGCAATTTTTTCCACGAAATGGGGCACCTGAGGAACATCAGAGGCCACAATGGCGGGAATCCCTTTTTCGTATACCTCTCTAATGATATCTGCTCTTGTAAGTCCCTTCTTGCTTCTTAGTGCGCGTATCTTCCCATCCAATGTCATAAGGCAATAAGCTGCAGTAGTTCCTGGATCAATACCCAAAATGTAATACTTCGGTTTCAAATCAGATACTGCAAGACGAGGTTCGAGTGAAAGAAACTCAACCCTTTTGCGAACTGGAGAGATGATTATATTGAAGTCTCCACCTCGCTTAGCCTGAATAAGACCACGAATAGCTGGTAGGGGTGCATACGTGATGAGCCTTGCGCTCGCATAGCCAAAGTCAGAGGCGCGAATATCAAGGTCATACTCAATTTCGGCAGCCTTTAGTTGTGATTCTATAAAACGAGTCATCTGCTGGATTTGTGAGTGAACCCTACGACGAAATCTATTTGCACTCTGTCCACCACGCCCAGGTTTGCGACCTCGAGTCACTTTGACTTCAGTTTGCTCTCCAAAGCACTCCAACGAATAACCTACACCTCTTGAGGCCAACTGTGCTGCAATACGGGCGGATTCAAGAGGATTGGGTTTGCCTCGAGAGATTAGACCATGACGTTTTGCCAGTATCTTGAGTGGTGTTTGGCGAGGTGGAACTCCGGTCACTTGTACAATTCTGGTTTCTGCAGGAATTCGATCTACAAGATGGAAGAGTGACTTTGTGTCTGGAACTATTTCAAAGATATTGTCTGTACAGAGCCATTTAGGAGAAACCTCACGGACCAGTTTCAGTAATGCGCCTCTAGACATTTCGGGGTATTCATTCAGGACAATCTCATCTCTAGTAATCACACAAGCAAATTTTGGTGCTCTCTTAGAGCTTGCACTATGTGAAGGTAGTATATCAAAACCAATGATGAATATACCGTCCTCACCCATTAGGCTCAGCACTCAATGAAATTAATTAGGGAGAGCCTATGAACCTATTTGTTGGTTCAATTATGTACAAACAACTGTCTAGACCATCCTCAAACAACAACTATAATAAAGCCCTGCTTGAGCAACCACAGAACACTCATTCGAGGTGTAACAACTGTCCGAAACACTTGAAATCAACAACGACGACGCAGTTTTGCGAATTGGACGCGCCCTTTCATCTGGAACTCGGCTAAAGATTCTGAAGATTTTACTTCAGGGAGAAAAAGACGTGACACGAGTGGCTAGACACCTCGGTGGAACTGAGGCCAATGCCAGCGCCCAAATCAAGATTTTGAAAGAAGCGGATTTACTGGATTGCCGATACGAACCTGGTCAGCACGGTCTCAAGAAGATTTCATGGACCAAGGTTAAACGCATCATTATTGACTTGGAATAATCATCTAGGTCAAACAAAACTGTCAAACAGTTAGTCAGTTGGAGAGCCAGATTATACTGCTAAGTGAGCTTTCCAACGACGTATTCTTTTTAGGATATTATCACGCTCGTCTGTACGAATTGTTCTTTTTCCTCGTGCTTTGAGGAAATTGAGAACAATGTCCATATCCCTAGCAACCTTTCCTTTTTGGGATTCGCTATCATCATCATCGATCAAGTATTCTCTTGCGGCTTGTAAGTACTCGTAAACTATTTCCGCGGTTGCTTCTCCAGTACGTAGCTCATGTGCGATGGGGTCGAGAACCCTATTCACCTTTGCACTGTTCCCGCTATCTGAATCCTCAGGTAGTACCATATCATTGGGTGTTTTGCTTTCTGTGATTGACGTATTAGGCTCTTCATCCTCACTAGGGAGTTTTAGTGCCGGGTCAAGTGCATCTGTATTTGGTGTCTTTACTTCAGAGAACAGTGGAAGAATTGATGGAGATGCTTCTGATGTTGTGTCTGATACAATGTTCAGACGACTACGTAGATCACGAAGCTGGTCAAAAAGCTCTACGAGACTTGATTGCATTGAATCGATTAGTTGTTTTATCTCGTTTAGTTCTTCATCGGACAATTGATTAAAACCCCCGATTCATTTCTTATCGTTCTCAATTGGAACACCATTCTTTCGTCTTATCAGGATTGCTAGGAGATACATCATTTATCAGATTTCTTCACTGCCTCAGACAAGCTCTTGATTACACCCGTTGGTTCAAACTTCCTTTGGCGTATTTTTACAAAGGTGGGGACGGATACTGTTTCACCAACAAAGAGTGATTCACCAATTTCAAGAGTGGTGATTGCATCCAGAGATGACCTATCAATTCCTTCACTTGACTTACCAATATGATCTAGGTCGTATGGATTTGTACATCTTAGAATGGCCTGATTGCTACACTGACTCAGAACAGTAGTAGAGAGTTTTACAGGTCTTTGTGAAATCAGACAGAGAAGAGCATAGAATTTTCTTCCCTCTCGAGCGATTGTTTCAATGCGACTCTTTGGTAAAGCGAGCTCGTGCCGACTTTCAGGACAAAATTGGTGTGCTTCTTCGAGAACAAGTAGGAATGGTGGAATCATCTCGCGTCTCCTCAGATAAAGAAGTTCGTTGGCCAAGTATGAAACAATAATCTGTTTCTTCTTGAGGCTAATGAAATCACTAAGGTCAATCAAGGTGATTTTCCCTGGTCTTACAACAGTCTTGATACTTGGAACAGCCTCCTTTCCAAAGAGACCTGTTTCATCGAGATTGATTAACCAACCAGAAAGTGCTTCGCGTGTGTTCTTGCTGATTTTTTCGTCATTTTGTACATATTCTACGACATCTGATAATGTGTATCCTTCTTTCAGTACGTTCTTCATCTCAGATACAACTCGCCGGAGGTCTCGTACCTGAATTGAACTCATGTCTGAAACAAGAGCACCAATTGCTTCTGCTGAGAGCATCTGAACGGGAATCTGAAAGTGAGATCCTCGTATATGTTCTATTTCGAATTGTCCTTTGGGCAACCCAAGTGATTCAGGGGTTATGTCTTTCAGATAGGTATATTCACCATGAACATCAATAACAACCACTGAGAGCCGACCACTGTCTTTTGGTCGGGAGAGTAGCTCTTCTAATAGAACGGACACAAAGTATGATTTTCCAGCTCCACTCATGGCTAGTATTGCTAGATGTTTGGATAATAAGCGGTCAAGTGATGGAGCGAAATCAAGGTTCTGGTATGCTAATCGACCAAGATGAAGGCCTTTTTCTAAATCGAGCTTCAGAAAAGAGGCAAGGATGTCCTCATCGACTCTTCTGACTACTGCTCCCGGGGAAACTGCGAAATACGGTCGGATTGTTCGACCATCACTCCATAGACCTAGCACTCGTGCTTTGGCAACTGTATACTGCCATCGGTCTGTGGGAAATATTGACCGAAGAGGTTCGCCCCTTGATTGGTACTCACGAACTGCTTCTGCATGTTGATAATAGCGGTTTGTACGTACAAAGTCTTGAACTCTAGCAATCACAGTCCCAGCATCAGTAACCACGGATATGAATTCACCACGGTGTGCGATAATCTCCCGAGGACCACCCTCAAGCACGAACGAGAATTCCATAACATTAGGACCAGAATCAGTTGAAACAATAGTGCCGAGTCGCGTAGCAGTTGGAAATTCAGTCATTAATCAACCTCCAAACGGGTTTCGTGAACGTCTTTTTTCAAGTGTCATATAGGTAAGTCCGGACAACGCCATGAGCCTATCGATGATTAACCGTGTTTCATTTGCAGTTATCTTTGCACGGGCATCAGCCTCAAGAATTGGCGTGGGAATACCATATTCAGGATGTTGTGAAGAAAGAGGGAGTACTGCAGATAGAGCCTTGTCTAGTTTATCCGTGACTATTTCATCATCCTCAGGAGAAAGAAATTCGACTCTTACTGGTAAGTCATCCCTCGCTGTTTTTAGATAAGTAACCCAAATTGAGGATGCCCAAGCGGAGATATCATCGCTTGCTGAGTTTGTATTGAGATGAAGTTCTGATGAATATCGAAATACGAAGGACCGCTCCCCTTCTTCGAGAAATGTATCAAGAAGATCACAGTCTCGAGAAATTTTGAGCAACCACCGATAGTCAACGCCCTGCATCATCTCAAATACGGTAGGCTCCCTGACAATGTGTGGAAGTATTTCACCCAATATTGTAGAAATCCGGGTTGATCTACTATCCTTGACTATACCTACCAGAGTGGTACCCTTCTTTCGAGCCTTATGATAGAGTTGTTTGTAAAGGGACAAGACCTCCTGGAACTTTTCATACACTATAGAGCCAGTTGGGGGTCGGTCTCTAGGATGGTAGAATAGTGACCCATCAAGAAGAATCAAATCAGTGTGGAACTCTTCAAGAACTGATAAAGTCACTCTAAGTTCAACTGCAATTCGTTCAAGCGATGCAAGCTGGTCAAGCTCTATGCTGGACAATGTTAACATTAGTGGACTGATTTTTGGTTCAGGAAAAGCATCAGGGTAGAAGTCAACAACTGGACCATCTTCTGGACCAAATTGGAATATGACCGCAACTCCTCTTGTCAAGACTAAGTCCATTGATCTGAACCGTTTCCTAACAAGACCACCATCTATACCGGCGATTCGAAGGCCTGATAGACTAGTAGGTTCTATTTTTGTGTAGAATTGTGAATCGATGATACTTGATGCCACGGCTGGAAACTTGCTTAAATCAATCTTATTTCTAATCTTTCTGAGAACCTCACCAAATTGTTCTCTTGTGACCTCGATGTGCTCAATTTCTTCAACCAATTTTGATAGTAACTTATCGAGGTTTCGTTCCACTACTTCTTCACTCTCACTGTCTTATATTCCAGTGCGGCCCTTATTAGACCCAAGTAGAGTGGATGAGGATTATCGGGTCGAGATTTGAACTCGGGATGATATTGTACTCCAATCCAAAAGGGATGGTCAGTGAGTTCAATTGCATTAATTATTCGTCCAGTAGAATCTAAAGCTGAAACCTTCAGACCCTTTTCATCCATTTTATTCAGATACCGGTCAATTAGATGGTACCTATGTCGAAACCTTTCATGAGTCTTATCAGTGCCATAGATCTTGTGTAGTTGTGTATCCTTTACAATATGTACATCATGACCACCAAGACGCATCGTACCACCTTTGTCCTCTGTGATTTTTTGTTCATCCATTAAGTCTACTACGGGATAAAGACTGTCAATGTCTACTTCAGTAGTGTGAGCGCCTTTCCAATTCATGACATTTCTGGCAAATGCAACTGTAGAAAGTTGTGCACCATAACATATGCCAAGGAGGGGTATTTTAGATTTCAGAGCCACAGAAGCTGCGCATATCATTCCTTCAACACCACGTTCTCCAAAGCCTGGTGTCAAAAGAACACCATCTACATCTGACAAATCCTCAGTTAGACATTCGTCAGTGTTTCGCTCTTCTGTTTCAACCCATTGTATCTCGACTTTGGCACCACATGCTGCTGCTGCATGTGTTAATGCTTGATTGATACTTTTGTAGGAGTCCCCGAGTGTAGTGTATTTGCCTGGCATTGCAATCACTACTGTTTCAGACACATCTTCATAGGATTGTACCATTTTTGACCAAGATTCAGTATCAGGTTTTCTTGATTCTAGTCCAAATTGCTCGACAAGTATATCTCCAAGTCCTTCATCTTCAAATGAGAGTGGAAGTTGGTATATCACAGGAATGTCTGGATTCGAAATGACCCTTTCTGTGGGTATATTGCAGAACAAAGCAATCTTTTCCTTGGCAGGATTTGGGAGTTTTCTCTCTGCTCTACAGATTGTAACGTCAGGTTGGAGACCTAGACTTTGAAGTGTTCTGACGCTGTGTTGAGTTGGTTTGGTCTTGAACTCTCCCACCGATTTTATGTAGGGCACAAGGGTGACATGAACAACTGCTGCGCGGTTTCGACCGAGTTCACGGACAATCTGTCGAACAGCCTCAAGAAACGGCATTGCTTCGATATCGCCAACCGTACCACCGATTTCTATTAGGAGAATATCGGGTATGGGCTCTTTTTCTACTACATCCCAAATTCTCTGTTTGATTCGCTCTGTTATATGCGGAATGATTTGAACTGTCCGTCCAAGGAACCCTCCTTTTCGTTCCTCAAGAATAACTGAAAGGTAAATCTGTCCTGATGTGATATTCTGTGATGGATGAACCTCCATTCCGGTAAATCGTTCGTAAGTTCCAAAGTCTAAGTCAATTTCAGAGATTGTAAATTCAAAACCATCGACTGGCTGGAATGTCCAAGTCTGGTCTGTTACAAAGACTTCTCCGTGTTCGATTGGATTCAAAGTACCAGGATCAATGTTCAGGTATGGATCAATTTTGATGATTCGAATACTGTATCCCCGAAATTGGAATAGTTTGGCAATGGAAGCAGTGGTAACACCTTTACCAATACCGGACAGAACCCCACCTGTAATGAACACAAAATTCGGTTTTTCTTGCATAGAATCCAACATTAGCGACCTCAGAAATAGTTTTGGGAAGGAACTTGCTGTCTAGGTCTAGAATAGTGGCTGCAGTCATATCAGGTCGTATAAATGACTTGTATGGTATTTTCTAGGATGAGAGTTTCGCGCTCATTAGACAGGTTGAGCAAGTACACTTGCACGCATAGCACTTTGGAAGAGATACTGGAAAGCTTCCATGATGTTATGACCCTCTCTTGCCACACTCCTAAAGACAGGCACTGATGTTGGTACTTTCAAATGTGTTCTAAGCTGTTCCTCTTGAACCGCACCTGGAAGGTCTTGTTTGTTAAGACATACAATTAACGGAAGAGGTCGTTCTTCCTCTTCAATCATCGACATTAGCTCGTTCCAGCTTGCCAGATTCTCATCGAGAAGGTGTTCTTGAGAGTCTGCAACAAAAATCACTCCATCAGCCCCGACTAATACTACTTCTCGGGTTGATCTATAGAAGTCTTGACCTGTGGCAGACCAAACGTGTGCATTTATTGTCCAGCTGTTACTCAGTGAAAAGGGAATTGTGCCAAAATCACAAAACATTGTTCTTCCGACAGTATTCTCTATAGAGGTTAGTTTCTCTGCATAGTCTAGTGTTGAAAACAGCCATCGAATCGATGTTGTCTTTCCACTCATTGCAGGTCCAAAGAAGACTATTTTAAGTCCCACAGTACGATTACCATAGTCGATTATCATTTTTCTGACCCCCAATCATGTTCCCCACATGCTGTCGACCCAAGCCCCAAGTCCCGACAATGCTCCGCTTTTAACACAATCAGAAAAGTCTTCATGCCATTCAGCTCTGATGAACTGAATCAAATCGGGTAATTCTCCTCCATCCCATCCGATTGCTTCGTAAAGGTTTCGTTCTGTTAGAGTTGTGGATGCGCCAAGCTCCCTTGCTAGGCGAATTCTTGAAAGCAAAGTGACGGCTCTACGGGCTGCATGAACATAGTTGTTTATCTCTTCCTCGAAAACATCTTGTGTGAGTTTTTCGGACTCATCATCCAGTTTGAGAACCGCTGTCAATATGTGATTTGACACATTGAGACCGCGAAGCGACTTTGTGAGAAGGCGTCTAATTCTCTCTAGTGATTGTTTCTTTCGGATTAGAATTTTGTTCACAATCTTCTTCTCTACTTCAAGACTGTTATTCGATGGTTTTACAAGTGAGAATGTTATGGATGATGGCGAGCTCACTCTTAATATTCCACAATTACGCGAGTTTTTGAGAATATGAGAGGTTACATCTTGAAGTGTGCTCTCTGTCACTTGTACCCCTAAAACTGTGAATCCTAGTGGTACGGCCAGAATCCATCCTGCAAAATGTGAGATTCTATCCATCGCGAGCCTCAGATTCCCCGAGAGTCCACAAACAATAGTTCTACTTACTTCGTAGTTATGTTTTTCTTCCTCCCAGACTGAGAGAATCTCTGACTCTGATGTGAAATCACGCCAAAATACTAGTTTGTGTCGATGAGCGCACAAAGTGGTCAGACTCTCTGTGATGTCATCCACTAGTTCAATATCCTCACCTGCGACAATTACTGGCATCCGCTCCAATAATGTGTTCAATAGGAGCGGAAATTGGTCACCCATCAACTCGATTAGTTTCATGATTGAATATGTCATGGTTCTCTCCTCGTTAACATCAAGCCTCCATCGGACCCTCCTGACAATAGCAACTCTTTCAGATCATCTGGAACTGCAGGTTTTACTGCAGATGCTGCAGCCAAGACTCGTCTTATTTCCTCAATGTAATGTTTCAGTAGAAGCCTCATTAGGCCAAGCTTTTGACTGTCCTTGTCCACCCACAGGCTGAACACACCATTCGGAACAGCATAGATGAAATGGCGTGTTTCTTCAGTTTCACATAGAACTGTTTGTAATGAGCTGTTCCGTAGTGTCCTTACAACTCGTTCTGACGCATCATGAAGCGCAAAGGACATTGCAGCTAGTCTATCGTTGGTGAATCCTTCCAATGAAACTCGGACTCCACCACTTAGTGATAGGAATACAGATCCGATATTAGGAATACAATCATGAACTTGACGTAGAAGAGCTCTGAGACTAAGTGCTTGTGAACGGTCAAGTGAAATCATGGAACGTGAAATGCCATAACTTGTATCACGACCCTCAGCCACAGCAAATCCTTGTAGTACTTTCTGTGTTTCTCCAAGACTATAAGATCGAAGTGGTGGAAGTCTTCCATCTACATGCTGTCTGAGAAGGAATGAGAGTCTGGATAGATTGTCTTTCATCTCAATGAATAATGCTGCTAGGTTCACTCGAGGTGCAGTTGTAACTGTCAAGAAGTAGTCTGGGTCATTTGGCAATGAAGCAAGAAAGACCTTGGAGGTGTCAGATTCCATTAGTAGATACCTGAAATCGCCATGTATGAGTTTCGCTACACCAAAGATTGCACAGGTTGAGGATGCTACTGCAAAGACCTCATCCTTACTGAACCATACTCCTGCGCTTGCAACGGGGAGTCCGTCTTTCTGAATCAGGACGACATTTTCAACACCAGTGATGGCCTTAATGTTCTGTAGGGTTTCAGTCAGTTCGTCGCTCAAGTCCTCAGCCCCGGACGGAAAGTTGGGTTCAATGTAGAATCCATCTCGCGACTATTTAACCACCACACAGAATTGAAAGTCGCATAATCGTTCTTTGCAAATCTAGGCTGTAATCAGATTGCCTGTTAAGAAAATACTGTCACATGTGTATCAACGCAGTATCAGGAACTTCTTGGAAGACTTCACGTGCAGCCCTACCCACTTTTGCACGGTTCTTATCGAATGTGTATACTCTAATTACATCAAGGTATGTTTTCATCATTTCTGCAATGTTGGAATACTCGGAGAGGTTGTGGGGCACTCTCTTTCCATCAACAACCTCAAAAATCCCTATTTCCATCGGGTCAAGTTGGTGTGGATTGTATGGAACTGATGGTAGAGTGGGAACATCAACTATCACCTCGTCGCGATTGACTCCAGCGATAGAAGCTATTTCTTCTTGGATGCTCTCACGAACTTTGCTCTTAGTGAGAATCTTAGAAACAAATCTTTCTTGTGTATGAATGACTTTTTCGAAGACAGATTTGTAAAGAACACGTGAATCAAGGAGGTCGACCATCTTTTTAGCTTCCTTAGCATCCTCTGATTCTGAGGGGTCTATGTTACGAACTCTGGATATGAGAGACATATCATCCAATTCTAGGAATTCTTCAGGGGAGGAAAAGCTAGTAAATCCTAGTACTTTATCTGCGGCATCAATTAATTTGACTAACATCACTTCAACGCTACGTACTGTCTTATGATAATAGACGTTGAGAAACATCTCATATCTTGCTACAAGAAATGATTCTAGGGCACCTCTTGCTGCAATATCAAATTGCATCTGATAGTCCTTTGAAATCTCAATACTGTCAATCAAGCGATGGATATCAACTAGTCCATAGTTCACTCCGCAATAGAATGAGTCTCGAATCAAGTAGTCCATCTTATCTGAGTCAATTTGTCCGGCTACAATTCCCGCTATGATTTTATCCTTCTTGGTCTTCTGGCGGCCCCGAACTAGGTCACCAATTCGTTTCTTTGAGATTCCTTCCTCCTCTAATTGGTCACCCAGATCACTCTTGAGGATTATCCACTCTGTTACATCCTCGTGATTCATTCCACGTTTTTCTATGAGTACTTCCTCAAAGACATGGCTGAAAGGACCGTGGCCAATATCGTGAAGAAGGCCAGCTATTCTTACTTCTTGGAGCTTCTGATCTCCAAGACCCATTCGACTCAGAAGTCTTCTACCACTGAGTCCTGCAAGATACATAACACCAATACAATGGCCAAAACGTGTGTGCTCTGCCGTTGGATAAACAAAATGGCCGCCTGAGAGTTGTTTGATTCTTCGAAGTCTCTGATAGGGGAATGAATTGATTATTTTAGCCTCAATTTCAGTGATACCTATGAAACCATGGACAGGATCGTTGATTTCCATAGCAAATTTCATTTTTTCACCGTCTTGAGCAGGTGTTACATCTGAGGGTTAAACAATCGAATCTCGCGTACTAATTCCTCAGCAGAATCTATTTCTGATATACATAAAGGTAGGTGTATACTGTCAGCTATTCTTACAGCAAGCGGATCTAATTCTTTTACACCCTGAAGTATCACCACTGCTGGTTTTACTGCAACAGAAGTACCAATCTGACTGGCCTTTATGGCCACCATCGGTGACCGACCAGTGCTAACATTTGTGAGAATTGCTCCACGCTGAGTTGTCCCTCCATAAAGACGAAGGAGCTGTTGCGGGGTCAGACTGACGATGGCCTTGATGCTGTCAAGGGCCGTGTAACCATAAATGTCCCTATCGAGTAAATTCCGATGGGTGAGGACTTTGCAATCAAGATGTTCTACAAGTAACCGTGAGGGTATTGGGACACTGAACTCACGACTATCAAGGATTGCATCAGAAGAGATCTCAGGGGTGATTAATTTCTCCAGTGCCATGGCCACCCTTCCACCATCGGATGCGTCCATCTCAATCAGTCCTTCTACAAAACGTTTGATAGTTTCAACGCGAGGTGATTTTCGTCTACCACTCTCATAGTCGCTAATTACCGAAGGCGAAACGTTGAGATGTTTGGCGAGATTCTTCTGGGAGATATGAAATCTTTCGCGCCACCGTCGCATAATAGCGCCAGGATCATTCTCTACGAGGCATATCTCGCCAGCCATTGCTTCTGCTAGCCTCTGAAGTGCCTCACTGTTATCCATAATCTGTCTGCCCTTCAGAATCGCTATAAGAGTTGTGTAGATGCTGATTTGGAATTCGTTGACTGTCGACAGAGAAAAATGGTTTTGTGGAGCGTTAGGATTATACCGAAGAACTCAAAGAGGTTACTCTAACACTTCGTGTCGGTACTTTAGATGTTTTTCACATTCATTGTTGGTACAGCAGGTTCAGGAAAGTCCTTACTCACTGCATCACTGGAGAAGTGGCTAGTAGGTTCGGATTTGAGTGTGACTGTTGTCAATCTGGATCCTGGTGTAGACTCTCCCCCATATACAAGTGACGTTGATATCAGAGAGTATGTGAACTATGGAGAAGTGATGAGCACATTTGGGTTGGGCCCAAATGGGGCTCTTGTGGCTTCACTAGACATGGCAATCAGTAGTGTCAATGATATGAGGGATGAGATAATTGATACTGATCGAGATTATGTACTTGTAGACTGTCCGGGGCAGATGGAGCTTTTTGCGTATCGAAACTCTGGACCTTTGATGGTGACTAGTCTCAGAGGTGATGATCCAGCACTCTCTCTGTACTTACTTGATTCGAATATATCTCGCACTCCTGCAGGATACCTTTCATCGACTCTCCTTGGAGTTTCAATCAGTATTCGGTTTAGCCTTCCACAGTTGAATGTTCTTAGTAAACCAGATATTCTAACTGATGAGGAGGTTGAAAAAATTGTGGGATGGGGCTCTGAGCTCTATCTGCTTGAAGATGCTCTTGACTCCTCTGCAGAAGGATTGCGAAGAGAGTACTCGAGGTCCATTATAGAAATGCTTGAATCCCTAGACACTGCGACAGGTAGTGTGCCAGTTTCTGCAAAGGAGATGACTGGAATCGATTTGCTATATGGGGAAATGCAACGTATCTTTGCAGGTGGCGATAATCTATACGAGTGATGACTGTTTGACCAAGTATTTTGTCTATTTATCTGGTGAGCAGACTAGTGTGGGTAAAGCAGAGGTCAATGCATTAGCTGGTTTATTGGAAATTGATGTTTCAGTTCGTTGGGATGGCCGTATGGGTCTGATAGAGTCCAAAAAGAACCCAGTTCCTTTTTTCCTTGAAAGAGCAGCCCTTGTCAAAGAAGCCGGGATTGTGTTTTCAGAGATTGATGTTCAGGGCGATTTGTTAGGAAACTTACCTGATGATTTATTGACTAATACTATCAGACCAGAGGAAACGTTCTCTGTGAGAACCATGTCAGAGAATGGAATGTTTTCAGTGAAGGAACGGTTAGATCTTGAGGCTAATCTTGGTGCACGCATCAAGCAGGCCACTGGTGCAAAGGTAAACCTTGAGAACCCTCAAGTGCGTATTCTCGTTGTGTTTACTCAAGGTAGCATACGGGTATGCAAGTCTATTGCTTCAAAGCTTCGACCAATGCTGAGGGATAGAGAACCGGGACGAAAACCGTTCTTCCATCCTAGTATGATGAATGCTTCCCTAGCCAGAGTGATGTGTAATCTTGCAGGTGTAATGCCAGGTGAGGTTGTGCTTGATCCATTCTGTGGAGGGGGTGGCATTCTATGTGAAGCATCTCTAATTGGTGCGAAATCGATTGGTATTGATTTGAATTGGCGTCTTTTGATGGGAAGCAAGAAGAATCTTGATTCTACGGGTAGTGACTATAGTGTCATTCAAGGAGACATCCGAAGTTTATCAGTTCATGAATGTGATTGTATAGTAACAGATCCGCCCTATGGTAGAGCAAGTTCAACTAGAGGTGCCCAAGCAATTGAACTCGTCGAATCTCTTTTTGAAAGAGCAGATTCAATCCTCCGTCGCAGGAAAGAGAGTATATGTGTTTGTGGAAGTAGTGAGATGAATATTCAAAATTTGGCTGAAAGTATGGGTCTTATGGTGAATCAAGTTCTTCAGATCAAAGTTCATAGTGGGTTGGTTAGGGAATTACTCACGCTTGGATTCTAGTGGTTGATGATTTTCCCGTCTTTTGTTGGAGGAGTAAACCAGTAAACAAACTCCTCGAATTCTTGCTCGGAATCAAAAGAAAGTACGATTTCGATGCTGCCCAAAGGGGGTAATTCAAGATTATCATCAATAATTCGTAATTTTCTTGCAAAAGCAGCCTGTTTGTCAAAGTAGATTTTGGTAGATGTACCGTTCCAATTCGATTGTATTCGCTTTCGAGCTGCATCAATTATCCTTGTTTCGTGAATAGTCTGACGCACGTGATTGATTGTATCTCGATTCGTATATGATGCTGAGATTTCCGACACATCATCGGTGTCAACAGTTTCGAAATCGGACCTTCCTAGAAGATTCTCGACAGCCTTTCCAATCTTGTTGATGTCTTCTGTTGGGTTCACTGGACAGATGATGAGAATTTCCATCTCAGGCCAGCCTCTTCACTAAGTTCTTAGACTGTTCTTGGAATTCAGCAAGCGTGCCTTCATTTACAAGCATGATATCGCTAAGTGCTATTACTCCTCCTAGACCCACTGAGATCTCTCTGATGTCACGTTCCCTGAACACCTCCCAGCTTGGGGGTGCATCTTCACGATTACGTTCACGAAGACGCTTGTAACGCTCTTTTGGAGAAGTATGAACACAGACAATCACCACAGATTCAGCACAATCGTCAAAAACATCGATTTCAGCAATGCTTCTGCATCCCTCTATGACGATTATCTCAGAATCGAGTTCTTTCAGTTCATCCACACAGAATGTTGCAACTGCTCCGAAACCATTCTTTTCTCGAAGCTCCAACATGACTTTCTTGGTGTTCTCTGGATTTGGCTCAAGACCACGTTTACGGGTTTCTTCACGTATCACATCACCCATCACAATTACTGGAATACCAACATCAAGAAATGCTTGAGCAACTCCACTCTTTCCTGCACCTGGCATACCAGTCACAATTACTAGTTTCATTTTTCCCACCGGAAACCTCTCAGCTCTACGATGAAGTTTGGAAACCCCTCTGATTTGATGGGTGTCGCTACGTCTTCGTCTTGTGATTGTCCTTTAAGAATTCCCTTAGAACCATCTAGCGTCACTGTAATATTGAGGATATGATATATTTCGTCATCTGAAGAGGTGTCAAGTGTGAGTACTACTGTCAGAGCTTTTTTGAGCATCGATATTGAAGATCAATCACTGTTATCTCAAATTCATAATATACAGCAACAACTGGATCTGACTGCGGCCAAGATGAAGATTGTCAAGAGTGAGAATATCCATTTCACCTTACGCTTCCTCGGTGATACTCCATTAACAATACTGGATCAAATTCATACGTGTCTTGATGGAATTGAAATTAATCCATTTGAGATTGAAGTCGTTGGAGTTGGAGCATTCCCCAACAAACGACATCCTAGAATAATTTGGATTGGGGTTGCCCATAATGCTTCTAAAATCCTTGATTTAAAGAATGAAATTGACTCCTCATTGATAGAACTTAATTATCAACCTGAGAAAAGAAAATACACTCCTCATGCCACCATTGCGAGAGTTCGTCATGTGAAGGACTCGAAACGAATTGCTGACAATTTGGAAAGTCTAGCCAATGAGGTGATAGGGGCTATGAGTATCACGAAGATTAAGATGATGAAAAGCACCTTAACCCCCACAGGTCCTATCTATGAAACTCTATGGCATATTGGATAGTGAGTTTGTCCAAATAGAAATGGTGGGCCGGGGGAGACGTATTCCGACTGGGGAAATCCCAAGTCGTTTGAACTCCCGGTCTCTTGCATTCTGTGACTTAAGGCGTGATATCCTTAGTCGCCCCAAGCAAGAATCATACCAAGCTAGACTACCGACCCATGCTGCATGATGTACTCATGACTGCAGTTGCCGTGTTTCGGACTGAAGATAAACATTGCCACTCTTTGGCGGGGTTTTAGAAATGTTTAGAACACGTGTTCGAATATTATTAAGAAATTTAGGGCAAAGATTCAGACTTATCAGTATCTTCAGTGTCCTCATGTAGGTTGTAGACAGAAGAGGAGATGACTTTGTAGTGGTCACCGATTTAGTATACCATGATATCTTTGTTGAACATGTGATATCTCCAGGCCATCCAGAGAGTCCAGAACGGCTAAGGAGCGCAATGAGTTCAATTGCTGCTGCTGGTCTGTTAGACGATCAAAAGGTGAATCTTCTAGCCCCAAAGAAAGCTCCCTTGAGTGAAGTGTATCTACTTCATGGTAAGGCGTATCTTGAAGGACTCAGGGCGAAGTCGGAAAGAGGTGGTGGTATCTATACTATGGATACCTCTGTTAATTCATATACATATGATGCCGCTCTATTGGCTGCAGGTGGGGGGATAGAAGCAGTTGATAGAGTCATGCAGGGGGATTCTGAAAACGCATTTGTTTTGTGTAGACCTCCGGGTCATCATGCTGAGTACGAGAAAGCATTTGGTTTCTGTTTCATCAATAATGTGGCAGTAGCAGCCAAACATCTTCTGGAAAAACATGATGTTGAACGTGTAATGATTGTTGATTATGATGCACATCATGGAAATGGAACACAACGTAGTTTCTACTCCTCCAAGGATGTGCTCTATGTGGGGCTCCATCAGGATGGAAGGACACTATTCCCAGGTTCTGGTTTTCCCAATGAGATTGGAGAAGGTGAGGGCGAAGGATATACAGTGAATCTGGCAATGTATCCAGGGGCTGGTGATACTTCTTATGATCAAGCTTTTTCACAGGTGCTTGAGCCCATTGTCGAGTCCTATAACCCTGATTTCATTCTTGTTTCAGTAGGTTATGATGGCCATTTTAGGGACCCCTTGACGAGCCTTGGGCTTACTACATCAGGTTTTGCAATGATGAATTCTAGATTGAAGCAGATGGCCATTTCATATGCCGATGGAAGAGTTGTATGTTTTCTTGAAGGAGGTTACAATCTCGAAGTTATGGGAATGTGTTCATTGAATCTTCTTCAAGAACTGGCCGGTGTGAGCGTTACATCTTTTGATGATGAAAATAAAGAGAGTGATATTGCGAGTCAGTACACAGAAAAGCTGATTGAGAAGATAATTACTGACTCCCCTCTATTATAGACATCTATGCCCCGAAATCCTCCAACAGTGTCTGCATTGATTCAATGTCATCATCATCAATCAAATCATCAGGTTCAGTGGCTGTCAGTTTTATGTCAATGCCCAGCTGTTTCTTAATCGATTCTGCAATCGATGTGCCGATAGTTGGTATTCTTGCTAGTTCTTCTATAGGGACCTTGTATAGATCAGGTAGATTGATCAAATCGTGATTGTGGAGCATTCTGCCTCTTACTCTTCCAACTCCTCTGAGACCTACAAATTCCAGAATATCTGAACGTACTCCATAACGAAGGCGTGACCTCAAATCATGAAGGAAAGGAATATGGCTAGGTGCATTGGATATTCTGGAAATCTCTGATGCAGCATATGTCAACCATTCTGCAGACTGAACAAATCTGTGGACATCGCCCATACCAACATTGTATCTCTCTGTAATATCCTTCTCAGTTTTCTCAGAGATCCAGTCCTGAAGTAATGATGCCGTCTTCACCTGAGCCAAAAATTCTGCGTAGGCGCGAGGACTCTCTTCTATAGGTGGTTCAATCATGAGTTCGTCGAGATAGTCGTCCATAGCAATTTCATACTCTTCAGCCTCCGAGCTTGTCACATATGTGAGCGGTTGGTCTGGGGTGTGGCATAAAAGATGTAGAATCCCTATTATGCTGTGACTGTCTGTTCCGGATAAGATGTCACGAAACAGAATCGCTGTGTAGGGATCGATGTATAACTGAGAGGTTCTCTTTCCAAGCGGTGTGGCGGTGTATGAACCATCTGAGCTTGTGTCTATTAGACTGCCTTCCTCGAGAAAACCTAGAGCCGATGACACGTGGTGATTAATCTCCCACTGGTCAAACTGATGTGAGAAAAATGTTCCCGCAATTAGTGAATCTATCTCTTCGCGGTTTCTTGTCATTTCGGCTGCAATGGATGCCAAAAGATGAGCTCGTACTGCACGCGGAGAAGCCAATTTGGAGGTGATTTCTTCAGGTTCTGATAGTGTATAATTATCAATGAGGAAATCATGTTCTGGTTCTGTCCTAGCTATGAGAACTGCTTCTCCGTATTCATCATATTTTGGTCTACCTGCTCTTCCAGCCATCTGTTTATACTCCAGAATAGGAATGGGGTAGCTTCCACGATCCGGTTCATAACGTCTGTAATCACGAATAATCACACGTCTTGAAGGGAGATTCACTCCCGCTGCGAGAGTTGGAGTTGCCACAATCACTTTCAACAGATTATTCTTGAAATAATCTTCAACAAGAGCACGTTCTTGGTTATCAAGACCTGCATGATGAAATGCAGCGCCGTTTGCTATTAGTCGTGCAAGTGTTTTAGAAGCCTCAGGTGCAGATGGGGCTCTTCCGATTTTGGTTGCCGCCTTGGAGAGTTGGAGCATTACATCGTCGGGAATATACCTACGGAGAAAGGGAGCAAGTTTCTTCGCAACTGCAACAGTTGATCGACGGCTTGAAACAAAGACAAGAACTTGACCGTTTTCATCAAGGGTGTCACAGACAACATCTGCTAATTCTTCTCTCCGGGTTCTATTGATTCTCCGTGGTGTGTTTTTCCCATCTTTATAGAAACTGATTCTACCATCTAAGTAGACTCCTTCGCTTAGGGGAACAGGTCTCCAACTATCTCTCACAAGCTCAGCACCTAGCCATTCAGCAATCTGATTGGCATTTGAGATAGTAGCACTTAGTGCGACAATCTGAATGTCTTCTACGATTTGAGTGAGTTTTGCCAATACCATCTCAAGCGTAGGTCCCCTTTTTGAATCATTGATGAGATGAACCTCATCAGCAATAACAATCCCAACATCATTAATCCATTCAGCTTTGTGACGGATTAACGAGTCCGCTCGTTCAGTCGTCACTATTGCAATGTCCGCATCATGCAAACTTCTTCCGGGGGAATCATAGTCACCTACAGACATTGCGGTTGTAATACCCAATGATTCGTATTTCTTGAACTCTGTATATTTCTCACGAGCAAGTGATTTTAGTGGTACAAGATAGAGTGCTTTACCGCGACCATCAAGTATTGTTTTGAGCATACAAATTTCTGCGACTAGTGTTTTGCCTGAACTGGTGGGTATTGCAAGAACAAGGTTCTTTCCTTCAAGAACTCCTGTTTTGAAGGCACTTGTTTGGGGTGGAAAAAGCTCCGATATTCCTTGAGCTTGGAGGTGCGTGATTATTCTTCTGTTGATATCCAGCTCATCCAGTCGAATGTTTCTCCTCTCCGCAGTATAATAATGATGTGAGCGATTATGGTCTAGCTCTGAGAATGCCTGATTTTACCCTCACGTGGACTGTATAGTATTCCTTCAGCTAATAGTTTCTCAATGACCTCTTCAGCACGTTCACGAGGAAGGCCCATTGAAACTGCTCTCTGAATCAGGGCATCTTTATTTACCGTTGAGGTTCCTTCAGATTCCATGTCACGGATAGCTTTGATGATGATATCTGAGGAACTACGTTGCGATGCACTCATCTTAGAAACAAGACGATCAATGTCAATTTTCCCAGTTATCCTATCAAGTGCCACCATACGCAAAGATTCTTCCATGAGTCGGACTGCTGCTTGGGCGTCTTCTTTGGTAACTTTAGATTGTAGCGCCATTTTTGCCCGTGCCTCTGACAAACGAACAAGTGATTCCAGCTGACGAGCTGTGATTGGAACTGGTGAAGCTCCTCCCTCTGCGCTCTTTCGAAGGTCTACATAGAAATTCTCAATCACTTCCGCAGCCTCTGGTGTTAGCTGAGGGATAACATAACGA
>MEHG01000034.1 GCA_001940705.1 Candidatus Thorarchaeota archaeon AB_25 | reverse complement strand
GTATAACTGGGATTCCTAGAGCAAAGAGACCTGCAAGCGCTGCCGGATCCATCGAGAAAGCTGCGATGAAATAGTAAGCTCCCATGGCTGAACCAACTACGTTGTCAAGTGTAACCGCAACAATGCTCAGCAGCCATAAGGATGCAAAACCTGAAGGTCTGTTGAAACTTCGTTCCAACTTCAAGGGCTCCATCAACATCTTTGAAAATCCAGGAACAAAGAAAATCAACGAGAGCAGGAATACAATGAAATGGAACAAGAGGAATTGAGGGACTAGCAAACCAATCGGGCTGACGAGAAACAAGCCCATTGCTACAAGATACAATGCAGGTATGGTCACTCGCAATTTTGTCCTCATAGCACCAGCAGCATATGCTCCCGCTGCAGTAGCAATGACTGTGAATGGGCCAATTAATGCAATTCCCGGATTAATGAACATTGCAATTATCGACCCAATTACAGCTGCGATGACTCCAAAGAATGGACCAAGCAAGAAGCCTACGATTGGAGCTGACACGAGACCAAATGAAATCTCTCCTCCTCCACCCACTCCAATCGAGTAAGGAATTAGCGTGATTACTAGATGAACAGCGGCGAATATCCCGGTCAATGCCCAAGGATAGGCCAAGGAACGTGTGTAGTTCGACATTACAGATTTCCTCGGTGTCTTTTCATTCAATGTACTTCAGTAAACTACATAGGTAGGTTTGTACACTGATTGAGCATAACAAACCGATATTTGAAGATGTTGGGAATGAAAAAACAAGACAAAACAGGGCCACTTTGGCCTTACCTTCTATTCTTACCTGCAGAACCTGATAGTCGTGATGAGTTCATCAGGTCCGTACTGGCATCTCGATTGGCTCGTACTGTACTCTCCAGCTTTGATGCAACTGGACGTGTTTTACAGCGTGACCTGGTGGAGAAACTTCCACACTCCAACAAGAGTATCCTTGCTTATCTCAAAACATTAAGTAGCTTTGATTTAATCACGACAGGAACAACAATCCATCACGGGAAGCGTGTCGTCTACCATGAGCTGACGAAGAATGGTTGGGGTTTAGCAAGGTTCTACTTTGAAGGTCTTCCCTCAGATGTTGAAGAACTGACAGCTTTTCTACTTGAGGATTATCTTGGTCGATTAGCAATGTTGTATCGTGATGAAGGTCTACCTGAGTCTACACTATTCGAGATCTTTGCTCGAACAAGAACAAAGGCAATTCTTGATGGATCCAAGAACTATCCCAATCCTGATTTCGTCCTATTTGGTGCATCAGCATACTATACACAGATTGGTTGTGAGAAACTACCTCCTGTTGGAGGGCTGTCTAGCTGCACCTCTCCAGTCAGACGTTCTGGAGGTCCAACAATTGAACTCGCACTTGCATTAGCTAGCGAGGGCTTTGAAACCTCTCTTGTTTCATCAGTTGGGAATGATATTGATGGATGGAACATCATTACTAGCTTGATTCAAGGAGATGTGGAAGTGCGGCACATTGTTGTTGAGGATGACAAACAATCAAATCAATCTATAATAATCGAGGAACCAAGGGGAACTCGAACACTTGTTGGTATAAGCCCCGAAACCTCACTTTCTATAACATCACCATCACAGGTGCCTTGGAAAATACTTGAAGATGTGAAGTCAATATATATCGGTGAGGTGTTCGTAGAGGTTGCCGCCTCTATCGCTGCGAACGCTAGGGCTCATGGCACTCAGGTTTTCTATAGATGCTCTATTCCTTTCTGGGAGTTGGGTCTTGACCGTTTGAAGCCAATCCTTTCACAAGTAGATACTCTACTTATCTCAAATCGCGCTTGGAATTACATCAAGAAATCTTTCAGACCAAAACCAATACAAAAAATCCAGGATGTGACAGATGCACGAATTATCGTCAGAGAAACCGCAAATCGGTATCGTGTTTTAGATAATGAACAGACTCAGTACTTAGAGTGTGATTGTGACACAACTGAAATCACAGAATGGGTCGTGGCAGGACTGATGCAGAAAGTTGCTGAAGGATCAAACATACTCCGCGCATTGAAACATGCTGTCAAGTTTGAGAAGAATCGGCTAGCTGCTGGATGAAGCTGCTATCCAGAAGAAGAGACCACCAAGAATCCAGACAAAGAGACCGGCGCCCAGGACTATACCAAGGGTTGCACCCATTCCGGATGATCCAAGGTTTACGTGCATATTTGTGAAGCTCTTGAAGCCACCAACATATTTGGTCTCATAGTTACAATGAAACTCTTTGTCAGTCACAGCACCACAGATCTCGCAGACGAATCGATTCTGAAGAACGGCTCCAAATAGGCTATCAAGATTACATCCAATGAATGCTGTCAAAACTGACATTGGGACAAGAACTACTAGATGTACCGGTGTCGTGACGGCCGGGACCAAACCCGGAGCAAATAGCGCAAAGATGAGTGCAATGACTCCAATGAACAGTCCTGCAAAGAGTGCAACTCCTTCTCCAAGAAGTGACACTGCTCCTATTGTGCCGCGTGGTACTTTCCGCCTTAGGTTTGTTATGAGCCGGGGCTTGCTCTTGCTGAACACACCAATCTCACTTGCAAGAGTATCAGCACTTGTTGTGGCAACTGCTCCAATATATCCACCAAACATCAGAAATGGCCAACCTACGGCAGCAAGTTCTGGTGCAATTTCTGGTCCGGTCAGATACATGCCAATTGAGAATATCATCGGGATGATTCCGCTTCCAAAGACGTTGATCCACGAACGCTTGCCTTTGCCTTCCTGAGCTAGATTCTGCTTGGCTTTTTCCTTATACTTCACCTTAGTTGCCAAACCTGCACTCATAAAGAAGAACAAGATAATGACAAACGATACGACGCCTCCGGTGTACCAGATGGTGAATCCAACAACGAATGCACCGATCAGCCCGGATATATCTACGAAGTGGAGCTTATACGCTAAAGCTCCAACTAAGGTCATAACCAATAATCCGGATACAGCCGGATGGGTCAATATATCGAGCATTCGCTCACATCCAAGTATTGCTAAAGTTCTCAAGTTTTGGTCATATCAATCGAAGTCGTCATTGAATGTTCTATGAGTATATATCATATCCTACTTGTTGGGTCCTGTTACCAACCTGCGGCTCAAAGTTAGCTTTTATAGCTTTGCCTTATGAATGATAATTTCTAGTGTTTTCTTAGTCAATATAACGATTTTCCTATGAATGTCGGCAATAGTCGAATCACATTTTCACGAAGAATCAATCGGCAAAGGCCGTAATCCCTGTATCGACCAGAAAGAGCCCTCATAAACCTTTTTTGATTAATCATAGGGATATGAGTATTTTATGACTATAGAACTCCCTAACTCAGTATACAGTGAACTGCCGCCTGACAAGCTCAACTGCTCTAGTAGGCAGAGGTCTACCGGATTGCAAGACAACCGCATCAATATAGTATCCTGTCACAACATCAATTGGCGGTGTGATCCAATTAATCTTGACAACATTCATCTTTGCCTCAGGGTCTGGCAGCGGGACCTCGAACTCTTTGACAATGTCTCGTCTTGACATAATTCGAACACTCAGGGTTAGGTTTCCAATTTTCTCACGAACACTTTCAACAGTTGCTGTTATTTCTACGTTGGATAACCTAGCCACTAATCCAGGTATCTCATCCCCGGATTCATTCCGGATTGAAATTCCAATCTTGAAAAGTGGGTTCTCGATTGCTTTGATTTTGAACCTCTGCTTCTTCTCATAGGATCTATCCCCACACCTAAGAGTGGCTCTTAGGTGTGCAGTACTCATCTCTGCACCCAGTGGAATTCTGACAGGAATTGGGAACAATCGTTCCTTTCCTAAGTCGAGGTCTAATTCTTGGATTAGGAGGTCTCTATTTCCTCCAACTGATTCGAGCTCTACCGTGAGAATGCAACTTTTCCGTTTCTCAACATTGCTTGTCACCTTGATAGTAGGTTGAATCAGTTCATCCGGAGCTGTGAAATTTGGAAGACCCACAAATTCAATCTGAGCAATATCCATGTGAGGACCTCCCATTAGATCAATTTCGCTTGATCTTCTGTCCACTTCAACACCTGCATAACTCAGAGTAGCGACGAGGGTGACCATTCTATGATTGGCACTCACTCGAGGTGCAGGTACAACTATTGGGCCAAATGCGATTGATAGATTCTTACTCTGTTTTACAGGTTGGCTCAGAACGTGATGCTCATCACCATCTGGAAAAACAAACGTCATGTTGAGAACAGCGGGATCTCCACTCTCTGTGTTCCGTCGGATTCTCAACCACCCCGAGACCTTGCCTCCAATATGAGCGCGTTGGGGGATTCTGAGTGAGTCAATATTGACTCTGGTTGTGACTTGTTCAATACTCACTCTATCTGACTCTGCAGATGCTATAATCTTCCCCTTCTGTTTGAGAGATGCCTTGATTATCCCCACTCTATCAGCCGAGCTCTCAACTGCCATCAGTGGTATCTTCCAATGGAAGCTCACAGCACCACCTACAAACTCTTCTTTTAGGAACTCCTCGATTAGGTGTGTTCGACCCGAGTCACTCCTGAACTCTAATAGCAGTCTAGTATCAGCTGCAACCCTCTTGCCAAGATTGCTAACTAGAATATCTCCAGAAACCAGATCGCCTAGTTTGTATCCACTCTTCAGGTCTGTGTTTAGGACGACCTGAGGTCCTCGCTTAACAAATCCAATATAGAATGGCTTTGACATAGCCTCGGCAATCTCAGTTCCATCTTGGTTGAAGAGACTGAGTTGAAGCATACATCGTTGAACACCGTCGGAGGCATCAGATGGAACCAAGATTGGTAGGAACTTAGTGTTATCCAACTTTGTTGGTTCTCCACTCTCAACCTGTAGTGTGTCCTTGGATGAAACGAGGACTTTCTCGATGATTGGCGCAATTATGCTAACCTGGCACTGAACAGTAGTCTGTGTTGGATAATTGGTTTCTATCTGTCCGTTAAAGAGGACTGGAGTCTTTCCATCTGCAAATTGTGTTGTTGTACCCGGGCTGATTGAGGCTTTCATCCAATACATGTTAATTGTGCTGGTCAAATTAATGACCCTTCCAGTAAAACCAACTTCAGCAATAATGTTGTAGGCTGTGATATTCTTCCTTGTCATGAACGATACATCAGAAACTTGTATCTCTCCATTTTGGATACTTGGAATTGTCAAGACGTTGTTCTCAACGACATTTCTCTCTGAGTCCTCTATCGAGTATGAGATAGTTATATTCTCAAGTTGCCGGCCAGTGGAGTTTCTTACAAGGACACTAAACTGAACATCTTGACCAGCAAAGACTCTCTCTGCATCAATAATGATTTCTGGTTCGAGACCCTTCCACCAACACAACCAAGTCGGTAAGTGTGGTGTTCCTTCAATTGGGTCATACAACCAGTTGGTACTGCACTCTCTTGTCACTTCTGAGAGACGCTTCATTAAAACAACCATGTTATTATCCGACTTTGTATATACCTCCAACTGGAAATCTGCACCTGTTGTCCTAGGCTCAACATACTCGCTACCAAAAACTGAAACCAGTAAAGCTTGGATAAACGGATTCTCGATTATGTTCAGCTCTTCGAGCTCATCCTTAATCAAATACAACATTGAGACAACTGCATCTCCAAGGAACCGGTTTCTCTTACTCTCATTTACTAGTCCATCATCAGTGATTTGATTATTGTATATCCTAACATACTCTGATTCCTTGACACCTTCTCCAGGTCGAAACGGTCCCCACAATCCTGCTGACAATGCCGCCTCTCTGTTCGCCGCTAAGGTCTTAGGTCCTACATCGGGGATTGGCTCTCCACGCTCAACCATTCTCTTTGCCTTGAGTGCTAAAGCCTGAAGTAACAAGGCTAGACCCATTCGTCGAGGGATTGATAATTGAGTGTCAAACACTCGAATCTCAATGGTTCCATAATCAGTGAATGGATACATATCTACCATACGAGCATAACTTCGATTGACATGACGGGCAAAAGCTTCCTTGTCTGTGCCCCGAAGATAGGGGATCAACTCAAACTCATTTGTCGGCCCCATCTGGGTTGTGTTTCTGAACAATCTAATGGATCTCTTGCATCGAGGTGCCCGCAACAGTCCATCTTCGGATATTGACACCTCATCACTTGGTTTCTTGTTCTCAAATGGTGAGTTGACTGAGAGTGCGATAAGATGCGGAAGGAGATTCCGTATCATGTTGTAGACTGCAATCTTTGTCTTCTCATCTGTGCTCGGGCTGAGAATGTGATGATGTTCTCCAAAAGAGAGGTTCCTCAAATATTCCTGCGTCGGGTTTAACCCAGTTGATATCAAAATAGCCTTCGAGTCAGCAGGGAGCGCCTCTTGTGATATTGCTATCAGTGTTTGGATCCACCACGCAAGCTCCTCAAGTGTTGTGCATGGTGGAGTGGCAACTTCAAGTATCCAGGTCAAACTGGTCACATTAGGATCATGGCCTAGGAGCGTGTATTCTTTAGGCTCCCCCTTTGGGTCCTCATAAGCTGCTACTATCCTAGAGCCTCTCTCACCCTCTTCTGTTTGGGCAGACTGTTTGTATTTTCTCTTCACGGAGTCCACAGATGCGGTTCGAATCTTCTTGTCCAGCAAACCCTTTGCGCTAGAAACGATCTTGTCAAAGACTTGAAGGATATTCTCTCCACGAATCCAAGTACCATCATTTCGGATTACTTGGAGCTCAACTTCTATTCCATGAGGGAATGGTAGTTGCATCTCCGAGTTTTCCGTTGTAGACCCCATGTTCGCACACCTAGAACGAAGAAAGCCTCTTCAATATCTGAATCACTGCAATATCATTGTCTACAACTTGGCGAGATAGAGTCAACTCTACAACTAAGAGATTGGGTCTATTACTGAATGATTTGATAATCTCATACACTAACGGTCCTCCCCCAAACTCACCATTATCAACTACAATCTTAAGACATATCTCCTCCAAATCCCTTTCTAGTTTCGTCATACTAATGTGGCTTCCAGATGCGAACCTACTTCCTCTTATGACAACCTTCTCTTTTTCTAAAGGCGTGGGAAGTTCTGCCCATCTTAGGTTGATCACATACTCCAATCGTCGTTTTTGGTCCTCTGCATGTAGCATGTTCACAATGCTTTCAACTGTCATTTGTGACTCACTGCGGTCACCGGCTTTGATTAGTGAGGGAATATCCCTACCTCTTCCTTTCTCGGTCAATATCCTCTGTAGTGGGTCCCCCTGTATCAATCCCGAGAGAGCACAAACAACACCTCTTGATGCTCCTTGAACAAATTCTCCGCTTGAAGCAAAATCACTCACCTTCATCTCATGCTCGATTGGTTTCAATGCAGAGTTCAAATTAGATAGAGTTGTTAGTAGACCCTGCAAAACCACCTCTGTAAGCTGAAGCTCTTTGAGAAGACTACTTTGACTTTTGGATTTGCTCATACGTCGGAATCACACTCTGATTTTTCCCCAATGACAGGGAATGCTATTGAATCGTTATTATCTTTGTTAGCACTACAATATACTACTGCTCTGCAATGAGCTCAAGAAGTTCCGCAATCTTCTCTCGAAGTTCATTCAAACGATACCACGTTGACTCACGCCCGCTTTGTTCCATGAGTTTCTGGATGAGTATATTGTAGTTCATCCCTGCCAGGTCTCCCAAAATCACCATTGCCTTCTCTGATGTGAAGTGGGATTCATTGACCCTCCTGTCCTTGAATCGTTTTGTCAGAGGAGATAGGGCTTTCTCGGCAGAATCGACACTAATCAAAGCCTGTCTATAATGGCTCTTTGGGTCTTTGATTGCATAACCTCCGATGAGTGGTGTCATACCAACACCCACTGAGCCTTTAAACACCTCATCAAGTGAATCCTGGGCTGCTTCGAAATACTCGTCACCATCAACCAAGCATTTCCTGATGGCTCGGAGAATTCTTGGTCTATCCTCAACGTCAGTCAACAAATCACCTCATCGAACTTGAAAAGAAGAAACGAACACGGGTAGCCAAAGGCCGTACCCGTGACTCACTGTCATTGTTATCACAGCTGTACTTCAGGTAGCTCGCCTGCAAAGTGACATGCTACGAAATGACCTTCACCAATGTTACGATCCTCAGGAATTTCTCTCACACAGATTTCCTGTGCATATGGACATCGTGGATGAAAACGACAACCTGATGGAACATTGATTGGACTCGGCGGCTCGCCTTTCAGTGATTCAACTCGTCGCTTTACAGTCGGGTCACCTGATGGGACCGCTGAGATAAGTGCTCGAGTATATGGATGCAGTGGGGTGAATGCGACGTCGTGTGCTGGACCAATCTCCATGATTTTTCCTAAGTACATGATGCCAATCCTGTCGGCAATGTAGGTTGCAACTGCCAAGTCGTGTGTGATGAAGAGGTATGTAAGACCAAGTTCCTCTCTGAGTGTGAGTAACAGGTTCAGAATCTCTGCACGGATCGATACATCTAGCATTGATACGGGTTCGTCTGCAACCATGAACTCAGGGTGCATGATGAGTGCTCTTGCAACTGATATCCTCTGTCTCTGTCCACCAGATAGTTCGTGTGGGTATCTGTCAATGTAGTCTTCAGCTGGAGTGAGTGCAACACTCTCCAAAGCTTCAAGGACTCTCTCACGTCTCTGGCTGGGTGAAAGTGGAATTTTGTGAACCAAGAGTGGTTCTTCTACGATACTGAAAATGCTCTGTTTGGGATTGAGTGATTCATATGGGTCTTGGAACGTGATCTGCATCCGCTTTCGCAGTTCCTTGATTTCATTGCGGTCCAGTGTGGACAAGTTCGAACCTGCATAGATCACATCGCCATCTGTTGGAATCTCCAGATGGAGTACACATCTACCTGTTGTTGTTTTACCACACCCACTCTCCCCAGCAAGGACTAGTACTTCTCCCTTAATGATATCGAATGAAACTCCATCTACGGCTTTCACATACAACTCTTGTTTGTAAAGCAATGAGGAGAGAAAACCAGTATTGACTGGGAACCATTTACGCATGTTCTTCACGGATATCAAAGCCTCGCCATCTCGAATGTCTGCGGAACCCGCCAGAGCTTTTAATTTGTCAACTGTCATAATTCTTCACTCCAAATCTAATTCCATCTCACCTTTGAGCTGTTCCGCGAAGTGACAGGCCACAAACCTATCCGGCTCAATCTCATCAAAAGATGGATCTTCTTTCGAACAGATATCCTGTGCATATGGACATCGTGGATGGAAACGACACCCTGATGGAGGCTCAATAAGATCGGGTGGTGAACCCGGAATTGAGGTGAGTGTCTTCTTCTCAGCCTTCAGCATGCTTGGAATGGCGCCTACTAGACCAGTAGCATATGGGTGGACTGGGTCTTTGAAGACTGATACTACGTCTGCAAGCTCTACGATTTTTCCAGCGTACATGATGGCTGTTTTGTCGCAGGTTTCGGCTATAACACTCAGGTCGTGTGTGATCAGAATAAGTGATAGCCCAAGGTCTTTCTGCAGCTTTTGCATAAGCTTTAGAATCTGAGCCTGAATAGTGACATCCAGCGCTGTGGTCGGCTCATCTGCAATAACTAAGTCTGGATTGCATGCGAGTGCCATTGCAATCATAGCTCTCTGACGCATTCCACCTGAGAACTCATGCGGATAGTTGTGAATACGACTAGGATCAAGTCCGACCATCTCAAAGAGCTTAGCACAGCGGTCTAAGGCTTCTTCCTCAGTCACGTTTTCATGCATCAGGATTGCCTCAGCAATCTGTTCTCCTATCTCAAACACTGGATTCAATGCGTTCATTGCACCTTGAAAGACTATGGCTACATTCTTCCAACGGATGTCCCGCATCTCCTTGGCAGTCTTCTGAATCAGGTCATCACCCTTGAAAAAGACATTACCGCCAAGTATGTTTGCAGCAGGTGGAAGAAGCTGCATAATCGAGTAGGCAAGACTGCTTTTTCCACAGCCTGACTCGCCTGCAAGTCCTATCGATTCTCCTGGTTCAAGTGTGAGAGACACATCATCGACAGCTTTCACTAAGCCTTTCTGAGTCCTATAGTACATTCTCAGATTCCTAATATCAAGCAGGGGCATGTTTGTACACTCCATCGAGCCGTCTATGGCTCTGGGCGTGGAATCACCTCACCCTTGTGGGGTATCGTTGCCCGTTGGTTGGCTTAAATATGTTACTTTCAAAGACATTCATGCGTAGACAAAGTAGCGGCAACTAATCATTGCTGAACAACAACCTTATCGAAAGTCCGCTGGTTTAGAAAAGGTAAAAGGCTTCCCGGTTCACGTTAGGCTCGTTGATTGCAATGCCTGAAATACGATCATTCCCAAGGACAAGGACTGAACCACGAAAACGAATTCTCTTGATTCCCATTTTTCTGATTGTAATCGGATATCTCATGTTGATCGAATGGTGGGTTTTTGGCTTCTTTCCTCTTCAGTTCATTGGTTCAATTCTCTCTCTTACTGGAGTACTTACAATCTTCTTAGTGGGAATGGTCTTTGCTGATCTATGGGCGGCTCATAGAAGGACTAAACAGTTAGTCAAAGTTCGGGAGGAAAAGGGTCTTCCCACAGAGCAAGATGAAGACATGATAGAGGATCCATTTGTGGAAACTCTTGATGATGATTAGATGTTGTGTTTGCATACCCGAACTATTAGTGTCTACCCGAACCAATTGCTTTTTTAGGGCAACTTTGAGGTTTTTGACCTATTAGACAGTGTATTAGCAAGTTCACTTCAAAATCCGGAACACTTCTAGGAATTGAATGATTTGCTGACTTATTGGAGGATTGAATTTGTCCGGGTCAGACAAAGGCTGGAAAGACAGTAATTGGTATGTGAGTCTGAGTAGTTTCTTGAGAGAATACCGTAAACATAAGATTGGACTCATTGGGGTGATAATCATGTTTTCATTCTTTGGGATGGCTATCTTTGCTCCGAATTTGGGAACATCAGATCCCAATCCTTTGAAAGCGATCGCTCCCCCCTACTTGGCTCCATCATTTATGAATGTCTTTGATACTCAGGGTGTTGTAACGGATCATTATTTGTCAGTAGCAGACATGAACGAGCCGCCACGTATTCACGTCAATGGCTCGAGTGGCGAGTTTAGTGCTGAGTACGGACAAGACTTCGGAACTAATGCTACGAACCATGTGAACTTAACATGGTCGCATACGGCTGGGACGCAGCTTGATTTCTACGACGAAGATCCTGAGGACACCATGCCTGACTATGGTGATTTTGTCTACTTCGATCAAAAATTCGAGTGGCCATGGAACGGCCTGCCCACTGGAATCAACATGTCAGTTTCACTTGCGACGTTCCTCACAGGTGACTTTGCTCCTGATGTTATTGAAGGAAATAACCTGATGTTCCGGCTTTATGTCTGGTTTGTTGACTCCAACGATAATTGGTACAAAGTCTATGAAACGGACGATTCAACATATACAGATTATGTCCAAACGCGTCGAATCCCATTGTCATTCCTCACGAATCAAGACATATTCGAAGGACTGATCACTGTCAATGGCACGCAGACAAGCTTGAACGACACACTCACGGTCCGTGTTGGTCTAGCTCCTTACCGAAACTTCGAAGATTGGTCGGGAACTACACCTTGGCAGGACTACACTGGTACTGTCACGTTTACGGTCACAGGTGTCGATGTTCTTGCTTTTGGAGGGTATTATGGCATACTTGGAACCACGACCTATGGCGCAGATGCCTGGTCACAGCTTATCTATGGAAGCCGGATTTCGTTAATAATCGGACTTCTTGCGACGGCTCTCTCAACAATTGTGGGTGTGATAGTCGGCATAACGGCAGGTTACTTTGGTGGGCGAACTGATGAGATTCTTATGCGATTTGTTGACTTCCTTCTTGTCATCCCGGGCTTACCGCTTATGATGGTCTTGGCTATCTTCCTAGGAGAGTCAACGCAAAACATCATCATAGTGATAGCTATACTGGGTTGGACTGGGACTGCACGACTGATACGATCACAGGTCCTTGCTGAGAAGAACAAGGCTTATGTGGAGTCTGCTAGAGCAATTGGTGCAAATGACACCTACATCATGTTCAGGCACATTTTACCGAATGTAACTCCTATCCTGTTTGCAAACATCACGCTTGGTGTGGTCGGAGCAATCCTGTCAGAGGCTGGTCTATCATTCCTTGGTCTGACTGATATTGAAGAGCCTAGTTGGGGAAGGATGCTTGCAGATGCTCAAAATGGAGCGGCATTCATCAGGGGCGCATGGTGGGTAGTTCTATTCCCAGGCTTGATGATAACACTTCTCTCTTTGTCCTTCACTTTCGTGGGTCACACGCTAGACCAAGTGTTGAACCCAAGGTTGCGAGAGAGATAGTGGACTTGACTGAAAAAGGGAGTGAGGATACATCCGCCTCTCTCCCCTATTTTCCTCTTCATCCAGTTACTCGCCTTGAACATCACTTTTATAAGGTTGTGAATATTCAGCATCCCGTCACAGTACGTAGCATCACTATGTATTATCAAAAATGGAGTGTCTAGAAATGGGGCTTCGTGAGTATGTGATCAAACGCAGCATCTACATGGTTCTCCTAATAGTGATCGTAGTATGCTTCAACTTCTTTCTGTTCAGACTCCCGACCTTTTTGTTTGGGGTTGATCCAATCAGTATGATGATCAGCGATGATCTTCGTACAAGAATGACTACGGAATTTCTGGAGCGGATATACAATAGCTTCGGACTTGTAATGAATCCTGACATCTTCGACTGGATCTACATGTTCTGGCGCTATCTTGTCAATATGTTCACGGGGAATTTCGGAGTTTCATTTCTGAGTCAACGACCAGTGATAGACACAATCGTTGAGCGTCTCCCCAACACCCTCCTGTTGATGGGTACATCCTCAATGGTTGCTATTCTTCTTGGTATCTGGACTGGTGTCAAGGTGGCTTCAGACCCTGGTTCAAAGAAAGACATTGGCGCAGTCACTGTAGCCCTTTTCATCTATGCCATACCTGTCTTTTGGTTAGGGATGGTGCTTCTCATGGTTTTTGGATTTATGCTTCCATCATGGACTTCGGCAACATTTGGTTTTGAAATCGGATTTCCACAATTTGGAACCATCAGCTATGAGGTTTGGGATGTTGCTAGAACGAGTCCATTTGGTGCCTTGATAGTGGCTGGTGATGTGCTTCATCATCTGGTCTTACCTATGATCACTCTAGGTGTTGGTGGTTACGGTGGCTATTTCCTCTACATGCGGAACAATCTCATAGACGTCATGACTGAGGACTATATTCTGACTGCACGTGCAAAGGGTCTTGATGAGAATCAAGTGCTGTACAAGCATGGAATGAAAAATGCTATGCTGCCTATGGTGACTATCATAGCAATGACCTTTGGATTCATGATAGACGGGGCAACACTGACAGAAACCGTCTTCACGTGGCGAGGAATGGGTCGGTACATCTTCGAGAGCTTGATAGCATTGGATTACCCTGTCGTCCAAGCGATCTTTTTGATCATTGCAATAACTGCTGTTCTGGCAAACTTTGTGGCAGACTTACTCTACGGAGTGCTTGACCCACGGATTAAGTACGGATGATATTGATTATCATATGCTGGGTGTCAGGACCTAGCTTATTTCCCTTAGTAATTGGTTGATGTCAATTATAACACATCGATTGCTAGAGGCACAATCCTTTTATCACCCTTACCAGATGATTGCCTATCCGACTTCGACTCGGAATGGAAAGGAGATAGAGAGAATATGCGTATATCTAGAAAAAATCGTCTCCTAGCTATGACCTTCGTAGCAGCTTTTCTCTTTATGGCGATGTCACCAGCATTTGCAGGTGCGTCGTATACATCAGAATCGCCAGCGGGTCTTAATGTAGGACCATGGTTAGAGAAAGTGGTGTACAAGGTAATATCTCAGGAGGATCAGAGGATTCTCGCGCTCCAAAGTGGTGAAATTGACATGCATGATTCGTTCCTCGAACCACCCAGTATCCCCATTTTGGCCGCAGATCCAGACATAGAAATCAATGCTGACTTACTCCGTAGTGGGTATGGTCACATCAAAATAAACACTGCAAAGGCTCCATTTAACTGGACAGCCTTCCGCAGGGCTTTCAACTTTGCGTATGACAAAGTGAGAGTCAAAGCAGACATCTTCCAAGGTCTATGCGAAATGCTTGATTCCCCAATTCCTCTCACGCACGTTGACTACAACATTGAGGACGAGCTTCCAGTTCACTACTACAACCCAGAGGTACAAATAGGGAACGAACTATTGAACGCGTCAGGGTTTGATTATGACCCAGTGACTGGATATCGTAATGACCCCAATGGCAATCCAATCCCGACGATAGTGATTGGGTACTCCCCGAACTCTGTAGCAATTGCTGGTGGATGCGCTCAAGTGGGTGTTGATGCTCTCAGAGATTTGGGCTTCCAAGCAGAGACAAACCAGGAAAACTTCAACACATACCTCGGGAATCTGTACAATCACGGGGATTATGACATGATCTTCTACGCCTCTAACTATCTGACGGTAGCAAGTGTCGGTTTCTTCTTGTATGGTTATGGGTCAGAATTCGCTAATACATACCAACAGAACCCGACTAACTTCAGAAACGAGACCGTTGATGGATACCTCAATGACTTGAGATATGCAAAGACATATGATGAGGCGTATAATGCCTGTGCTCTAATGCAAAAGGCCATCCACTATGAGGCTCCCCAAGTGGTGTGCTACGAGAACATGTACATCCAGGCCTACAGGACTGACATGTTCAAAAATCACATTTTGTATGACAACTCTAGGTACATGACTAGTCCATGGAGCCTGATGCAGATCAGACAGCTAGATGACACCTATGGTGGAACACTCGATATTGCCCTTGGTGAAGAGCCCTCCACCTTCAACATCTACACATCCACGTCAGCCTACGTGGGTGCCATTCTCGATCTTCAGTGGCCTGGGCTGTATGACTGGGGTCCTGACCTGTATTCTTACCCACAGTTGGCTACGAATTTTCTGGAAGAAACCCATGCCACCAATCCATTAGTACCTGAAGGTCACCAAAGGTTCACTTTTGATATGGTTCAGAATGCAACCTGGAGCGATGGTGTGCAAGTGACTGCTGAAGATGTAGCGTACACGTTCACCTACGCATACGAGTCTGGTCTCTTGGGTAATCCTGCTGGTTTAGACCTAAGTAACCTTGTGTCAGCTACAGCCCCATCGACCTACCGTGCGGTCATTGAGTTCAGTGACGAAAACATTTGGAACTTCTACTCAGCTGGACATGGGTCAATCATACCAAAGCACATCTTTGAGACCATTGGGTATGATGGATGGAACACTTGGAACCCATTGTTCAATCCAGCGGATCCAAATGAGGTATGTGGTCCGTACATTCTCACTTCCTACGAGGCTGGTGAGTTCTACGAGCTTACTCACAATCCATCATGGGCGTACTACCCTGCGGATCGGATTCCTGAAACAACTGAACCCACAGATACTGGCACAACTACTCCCCCACCATTCGATCCTACTCTAGCTATCGTTGCTGGTGCAGTAGGTGCTGCAGTTGTGATTCTTGTTGGTGGATTCGTACTGCTTAGGCAGAAGTAGATTATATTTTAGGGGACGATTTGTCCCCTCCCTCCTTATTTTTCATGACCAATCAGTCAAGTGTGAACTAGTCTTCTCAGCAATGCTAAATTGCGTGAAAGAGAGTTCCTTTAATATAAACCACTGCTAGACCTTCAAGGGATTTCTAGATGAAGCTCGACAGACAACGACTTGAACTGATTCTTATCTCCATTTTTCCACTTCTTATTGGTGCTGGACTGGCTTCCATGATTATGACTTCAGGTGGATTCGGTGATATTGTTACTCGTAATTCGCAATCATTTTCACTGTTAGAAATAGTAGTCCAAACCATTGTATCAATAGGTTTAGGCACACTGGTTGTGGTTTCTCTCTTCTATACAATTCAGAAGCGTGGACCACAGGCAAGAAGAACAATTGTGGCTTTTGTTGTGTCTCCAGTATTGACTGTATCATTCTTCATACTGGGTCAGTCTTTACTCCTCGTAATCACAAAAGGTGCAACCCAATCGATCTGGCCAAGTATTCTTTCTGTTGCCACTCTAGGAGTTCTTCTCATGTCATTTTCTTTTATCATGATGGACTCGGTTCCTTCATATCTAAGGAATTTCTTTGTTGCTTTCTATGGAAGTGTCTTTGGGACTTTTCTTGGGATAATCTTTCTCACTGCGAGTATGTTTGTACTCGTCATCTCAGTTGTTACTGAGGATTATTTCCTCACCAGAATTTCTCCAGTAGCTGAGTCTGCTCATCTGATTGATACTCCCGGATCAGACCCCTTCGATTTCACTAGAATACAATCTAAGACCGCAGCGATAGGAGTCGGTGACTACATTGCATTCTCTCTGATTTCTACGCATTCCTTACTGTTTTTTCCATATCATGTTTGGGTCATGTCCGTATTTCTGGTAATTGTTGGAATCACAATCAACATGACAGTGATCGCTCGTGAAAATGAGATTCTACCAGGAATACCTCTTCCTGCAATATTAGCACTATTTCCATGGGTCATTCATATTATATCCCTAGCCCTTCTAGTTTGATATGATTACTGCGTGAAGCAAAAGGAACATATTGACATGTCTGTCATTTTCGATTGTGAACAGAGATGATTTCGAGCGATCGTTCCCAGAATGTCATTGTTTCGTTTGTCATCATCGCTGCATTAGTTAGTTCAATTATCCTAGTTAGTAACGCCCAGTACTATGGTGGTAGCTACGTGCTGGCCGGGAGATTGGAAGTTAGTATTGAGGAAATAGTTGTTGGTGATATTGAACCAGGAAATGAATCAATCTATCCTTTTATATCATTGAAATTTAATTTTCGCACTGATTCACCAATGGAGGGAAATGTTCGGCTGAGGTATATTGGTGCAACGGTTTGGCTCAACGATGACCTTCTCTCCTTCACAGTTTTTCAAAAGTATATTAACAATGACGCAGACCAAATACTCCATCCTGGATACAACTCTACTTTCAGCCTGGGAAACACCATAAATTCTGATGCAGATAGAAGTACTATCCTTCAGGCTGACGGCACTGACACATGGAATTGGTATCTCCAACTCACGTATAGCTTCTTCACATTTGATGAAGCACAATCACTCATATCCCGAACTCTATATCTCAACTGGACTGGTGCAACAATAATAAACTAAATTCAACTAAGTTGTTTCACCAAGACTCTTCTTGAGTTTCATGATCTTCTCAACTGAAACTGGATCCACTTCTCGGATATGGGCTAATTCAACTGAAACCAAATCCAGATAGAATGTCAAAGCCAACATCTCTTCAGTTCTGCTTGAACTACCTATACTCAGACGAATTGGTGAGTATCCTTCCTCTTCATAGAGCGTGGTTGTGATGTCCATTCTTTTTCTGATTCTCTCGTCTTCATACGAGCTTCGGAGGAATACTGGTTGCATATGGAATTCATTCTCGGTCACGAAACTCTCAATCTCGTTGTGATTAGATTCAGGTATCTCTGAGAAGAAGGCCATGGTTTTGGCATTCTCATTGATCTGAGTTTTGGCTCTATAAGCAACTGGAATGAGCTGTCCGGAACCAATGAATATTGGTACATTTCCTGCAAAGTCTTCAGCCATGACTTTAGGTGTTAATGATGAGGTTTCCCATTTCACTGCTTTCTCGGAAAGGGTGCTCCCAATATCCTTCAGTACGGTCTGGTCAAAACCCATCAGACACTCAACAAGATTCAAGACCACGGAAAAGAGGAGCGGGAAAGCAGCTCGAGGTTGATACCCGCTGGGAATTTTAATTTCACCCAAACTGTTGTCTTTCGAGAGAAGATTGCCTCCGGAACCAACAGTAAATGTATGACAGTCACGACTTACGGCTTCATAGTGCGCAGCTAATGTTTCTTCTGTGTTTCCACTATAGCTGATTGCAATTGTGGCCCAAGTCGAGTCCACATATGCGGGGAGTGAATACTCTTGATTTGCTACAATTGGAATTGTTGCAGAGTCGCGAAGTAGTGCTTGAACATAGAGCCCTGCAATCGCACTTCCACCCATTCCTATTATTGAGATTCCACTTATTCCCTCATCACCGAGTCGAACGCAAGTGTCTTGGGTTTCCTGATCAATCTTCAGTTTCGTGAGCAGTTCTGGAAATTTTCTCACCATACTTCGCATCTCAGTCATATCAATCTCTGCCATTTCTACACTCTCCTCGGGAAATAGAACAACAGTCACCTTTAAGATAATCCCTTATTCGTTATACAAAATCGGGAAGAAGACTAATTTACCCCGTGAGTCGGTCTCAGATATAACACCCAAACACGGAGGTCAAAAAGTGGGTATAATGAAGGCAGCAGCTGTCAAAGGGATGATTCCTGCTGGAAACAAAGTTAGCGAACTACGAAGTAATTTGGTTCGTCTGATAACTGAGATGCCGATTGTGCTAAATGAACGATTTGGAGAAGAGGGTCTCAAGGCTGTCGCTGAGATATTCAGACGTCTTGGTGAGCAGGATGCCATTGCAATGAAAGAGCGTCTTGGTTTAGGTGAATCTCTGAAAGATGCAGTGGATGCATGGATTGTTATTGGTCATGTCATGGGCTCGAAGATGGATGTCACCTGGGAGAGCGAGAATCGAGCTGTTGCGAATCATCCGTTTTGTCCTCAATATGAGGAATTCAAGAAGAATGGTAAAATCTACTGTGAGTTCGCATGCTGGCCTTACGTTGGTGCAATTGGTGAAAAGATTGCTCCTGGTGTCAAGATGGAAATAGTTCAACCAGCTGACATGAATCGGACCTGCACAAAGGCTTTGGTGTACACATTAACTGATGTAGAGTGAGTCTATTGAGATCAGAGTCAATAAGATTTTCATCTGAGGGCCATATGCTACACGGTGTCCTTTCACATAGCGAAACCGATGTGAAACCGGGTGTGGTCCTTCTTCATCCGCATCCACTCTATGGGGGGGACAAGGATAATCATGTTGTCACAACCATTGAACGTGTTTTTCTTGAAGCTGAATTTACCACCCTCCGTTTCGATTTTCGAGGTGCTACTACTTCTCCCCAAGGATACTCGGGTGTGAGTGGTGCTGTCACTGATGCCCTGAATGCGGTCGAGTTTCTAATTTCACATACTGGGATCAATGAGGTTGGTATAGTCGGTTACTCATTTGGTGCATCCACGGCATTGCGATTGGCTTTGTTGAAACCTCCTCCATTTCTCGTATCGCTCAGTGCGTCACGGGGCCTTGTTTCAGAGGATGGGTTCGATATCAAACAACTCGTCAAAATCGAATGCCCCGTGATGATGTACCATGGAAAGTCTGACCAGATGATTCCATTTGATGATCTCATTGTACTGGCTGAGGAGATCAGACTAGATCCTATCAATACTGTATTATTGGATGGAGAAGGACATTTCTATCAGAGAGCCCTACCTGAAGTATTGACATCTATTCGTGAATTCATTAGAATCCTCTACGCCTAATCTATCAATGGGTCCAAGGGTATCCTTAAGTAGCCAGTCCAATTGCTCTCGATTAGGTGCTCGATGGATGTTGAAAGCTTTGGTGTTTGACATGGATGGGACAATAACCCATCTGACTCTCCCTCTAGAGGCCATGAGGAGCGATACCAAAGAGTATTTCATCTCAAAGGGTGTGCCTTCTAATCTTTTCGAACCTGCTGATGGAATATCCAGTTCAACAGGTAAAGCCAGGGACTACTTCTTGAATAATGGATTCACCCAAGAAGACTGGGATATCATGGAGTCAGAAGTGGATACTATTCTCAGTCAACATGAGGGATTTGCTGCAGCCAACGCAACTCCAATTAAGGGGTCTTTAGAGATTGTGAGAGAACTTCGTGATGCTGGTTTCAAGCTCGCAATCCTTACGAATAATGGACGACCAGCTCTTGATAAAATCATGACACAGATACCTCTTCGAGAGAACTTTGACCTTATACAGACTCGACATGAATCTCCCAAACCAAAGCCTTTCCCAGATGGTTTGCAAAAGGTTGCATCCGAATTGGGAGTGGGCGCAAGGGAGATTGTCTATGTCGGAGATGCACTCATCGATGGAACAGCCGCGAGTAGAGCTGGAATTGAGTTCTGGGGGGTGTCCACAGGAGAAACTGGTGCTGATGCTCTCTATGACGCTGGGGCATCCAAGGTGTTCACGTCATTAGATGGTGTGTTGGAAGCCGCACTCACACTCCGAGAATGAGATGATTACTTTGGACACGTGGCCATTTGTTAAGCCATCTGAAAACATGATAGCACCTCGAAAATACCGCTTCTAGTAGGTTTCTTCGCTTTACATCATCCGAATAGATTATTTGAGAATGTGTTCTCGAAACGGCGTCTAGTCCCACCCAGTTGCATCTCTATAGAGTTCAACTATCGATAGGCGCTCGACTGAAGGTTATATGCGCTTTCGCGTAAGTATCCTATGTGACAATCAGTACGAGAAT
>MEHG01000033.1 GCA_001940705.1 Candidatus Thorarchaeota archaeon AB_25 | reverse complement strand
CCATATGCTCGATCATCCCTCATCAGTCCTGATCGTTGGCGAGCTTCCCGTGACTGGATCTGTAGGAAAGGGGAGTATAGACCTTGTCGTGTTCATCAGGCGGAACATCAAGGGACTTGTGATGTGGACACCTGTGGTGATCATTGAGATAAAGACGAAGACCTCCTTTGACTTCAATCTCTTCGCAGTCCAAACTGGGAAAAAGAAAGAGTTGCCACCAACACTCTATGGTTGGAAACGGGTCCTAACAAAGGAGGAGTGGGAAAGGACAATAGAATCAAAGCCAAATCCCGACGATCGAGTATTGAATCAATTACTTGTCTATGAGAGGGCATTACTCGAAGAAAGCAAGGAACTAATCCCCGCGAGTGTCAGATTCCCAGAGAAATTATGGAAAGGAGTCATAGTTCTAGACACAGACCAAGACTACTCAGAGGTCTTCAAGGCGTTTCATTTTCTTCTCAAGGAACTCACCACTGAAATTCTCACTGGTACTCTTGGTAAGAACGATTCCAGAGCACTAGTCCTCGAATCAAAGGACGAGAATGTGGTTACTCCACGAGTGGCATTGATGTTTCTTGAAGATAAGAAACTGGATGACATCCTCAAAGAACAGTCTGTGGTCCTGTCACTCCCAGTTGAGGACCCATTCAAGGAAAGGATTTCAGACGAACGATTATTGACCCAATATATCTCGATTCCCTCATCGACTTCATTTGGGAATGCTGCAGCATGGACCTCTCGGAACTGGCACTTGTTGAATCACATTGAGGAGGTTTCTCAACTATCGAAGACTAAGCCACAGGTCTATTGGATAGATTTACTGGGGGACTATCCCACAGACCAGTTGAAGAAACGAAGATTTGGTCTTGACACTTTACTGAAAAGGAAGCAGATCACAAGACACAGACATTGTACTCTGACAACTCTCCTAGACAGCATCACCTTCCTCAACTTGAAAAACACCATTGATTCCTTTCTCTGCGGTAAAGACATCGACCTGTCCAGAGTCATGGAACAGATTCCCAACGAAGAAGCACCAGACTCTGAGCGAATCATCATAGTTGATGGCTGGCCACAACTAAGAGAGATGATTCCCCGAAGAAAGTTGGAATCTATGAAAAGTATTGAGAATCAGTTTCTGGAAATATTACCCACTCAAAGTGTGAATGTGATATGGATTGACGATTGTGTTTCCCACACAAGGATGAACAAGCACTATCAGAGAACTTGTATCAGACCTCTTCGCCATGACTCTCCTCGACGGTTTCACATCGATGAGATCATCTACAATGTCCCAACTGCTCCACGAGTCTTTGGTTGGCAGACTCCAAGAAAGGAGGACACAAGGTTCATCATACAGGATACTCCTGCAAGAGCACATCCTTGGATACAATCGATAAGTGTGCCTTACTTGAAGGGGTGGGCACGCAAGTACAGAGGGCTCTCTAGAAGAGATGGAGTAGTCACTGAGAGAGATGTCTATGAGAGTGACTTTGAAGGAGAGCCCATGCACAATCGTTCTGTGACACTCGGGAATGTCTATACATCACTTGCACCCCTCACATCAGAAACCGTGAAACAATTACAAAGGGTTGGAACAACCCTCATTCCAAGTCTTCAAAGACATGACCCATCAGCAGTAGAGGATGCACACACTTCAGAAGTACAATGGCTGAGAGGTTCACTCGCAATTACGAGAAACGATGCTCCTTCGTTCACCGAGCGACTGACATACGCTCCCGATAAACCACCCCCACAGCCTCCTAGAAATGAGAAACGATATGTTGAGTTCTCAAAGATCAAGAGGGGTTGGTATTATGACAGAACCCCCATTGACCCCAACGACCAAGAGTATGAGGTAGGGGTCTCTCGGAGACCACCGATGTATCTGAGAACAGGACTGGATGAGGTGGACTCATTATCGGTTCGCAAGAGAGAGATCAAGCGACTCATGAGTGCAGCCAAGTTCCTGATGAAACAATTGCACAAGGACTCTAGACTGTACTCTTGCTGTAGTGACATAGTCAGACTCTGTGCTGATGCGCCATTAGAGTCAGAGGAGGAAACGGCTCTTCTCATAGCTCTTCAAGGGGTTCGAGATGTCATCCTTCGTGACTCTTGGAGATTACAGATCTGGGACCAGGTTGGAGGCTCAAGAGCGACATTGGGTGACGTCCTGTCATCTGACAACAGGGCAGTCTTGAAGATGGCTCGGGAACTGTGTCCGGAAATCATCTCACTCTATGGGAACAACCTGTTCCTTGCTTTTCTCACGGTCATCAAGAAACACTCTCTCAAATCATCTGATAGTCTTGTCACAGCTCTTTGGGAGACAATGGCTGAATGGCAGCTATACCAGATGGGCTTTCGATCTATGAGTCGCGGTGAAGAGATTGCACAATCACAGTATGACTTCCAGTTCATATACTCAAGGTTGATGCGCCGTGTTGAGAGCTTGAAGGACGCTATTCATACTCAAGTCCCAATAGAGGAAGTAATCTATGGACAGATTGTCTGGACGGAGAAAGAGGGGACTCGTGACGCTTGGTTTGTACTTCCAGATGATGAACAACCACTCATTGGTCTTGAATCCGGTGTTGGATGGTCCGGACTGAGAATTGGCTGGCATCAGTGTGTGACTGAACCATCAACTCTGAGGACCTCTATAAGGACATTGACTGACACCTCAGAGAGAACTCAGTTAGCCCTTATCAAAATTGGAGGGACCCAAGTCCTCTGGTCCATTGGTGAGATTGAAGGAGAGGATCAATGGACTGCCCCAGTGGTTTTTGAATTTTCAACAAGCAAAGAGGACGGGCGTCTCTTGCGCTGGTTCAAACTCTCACCAGTTCCTGAGAGTCTGCTGTTTGAACTAGAGAAGTACAGACCCAGATATATTCCTCGTGTTGACATGAGTGTGAACTCCTTACTCTTTGGAGCATTTAGAGGTTCACAGGAGATAGATGATGTAAAAGTCCGCGTGAGTGTAGATGTCGAAAGTAAACAATATCGAGTTGAGTTCAGCTCGGGTGATGCTCGCGAGATGAGTAACACGTTTGAACTCATTAGTCTGCTGAAGTATCCATATTTGAAAGGCGCACCCCTCCGGACTGAAGATGACAGACTCCTGTTCTGGGACCATAAGAAAGACATTGAGTACTATACGGTTGTGGATAGACGAGAAGAGTCTCATGTCATATTCCTGTCCTCTCTCAGACCACTTATTCATCGTGTGGATCTCTTTTCGTTGAGCGATATAGTTCCCAAGACTTGCGCGGAGCTTCTCCAAACAAGTGATGGAGGAACAATCACCCTTACAGCAGAGGTGGATGAGGTCCGTCGAAACAGTGGAAACTTCAATTTCATCACAATCAAACTCAAAGGATTACCAAAGAAATCAAAGCTCAGGAGTCTTGAGAATGAATGGATGAATCCCTATGATTTGGAACTACTTGTTGAGTGTGAGGGATTGGTTGATGACAGTATTGGAAAAGAGTTCACACTTGATATCAATGTGAATCAACTAAGAGGTGTACGACTACCATCAGATGTAGCTGAGGACTCGCAACTCATTAAATCCCTTAGAGTCGATGACGAAGAATATGAAGATCGGGTTCTGTTGCTTCCGGAAGGTGAGTGGCTGTTGTCAAGTGACATCAAGAAGGGTATGATTCAATGGACTCTGAAATCACCGCTGACAAAACAGACTTGGACGAGAAAAACGTTCAGCACACGTCTGAATGGAACCCTAAATCTTGAAGAAATGATTGAAGAATATATTGGAGAGCTGAAAGCAGTCGGTGCATCAAGAAACAGCATCTTCAACTATGATGAGGAACTTGATAACATAAGGGATGCACTCAGAACATATGGATGGGGAGATGAGAAGCCACCGGGTCGAGTTGAAGTTGAAAAAACTAGAGAGAAACTGAGAATCACACTGCTGACCATTGGTGAGAATGAAGTTATTGTCTATGAAGAAGAGTTCACCCCTATCAAAGATGATGACGTAGAATCAGTGATTGATGTCCTGGATGAGGTCGCATTGTCTGAATACACTATCGAGAACAAGGATGAGTTTAGGAAGGAACTGAGAGGTGTCCTTGATGACGATGAACTGGGATTAGATGATGTTGACCAAGATGAGGTTGAAATGTTGACGTTTATCGAGGAATATCAGGAAGCGGGTATGCTAAAGGCGGTGTGCACTCATACAAACTTTCTAGTGGAGTATTACACCAAACAAGAGAGATTTGATACTGCAATGGAAACTGTAGATAGAAACATCTTTCGGCTTCTGAAAATGGACATGGAAGATGAAGACATAAGGTGGCACCTGTTTATAGCCAGAGTTTTGAAGGCAGAGATACTAATGGGCGCTAACTACCCTAAAGACTCGAGGAAAGAAATTGAAAAGGCCTTTGATGTTATATCTGATGACATAGAGTTGTGGAAGTTAGGAGTAGGGACAAGAAGAGATTTCTATGAGCGAGGCATGAAACTAAGAAATGATGCGAAGTAGATGAACTTCCTGACATGCGAGAGCTGATAATAGAAAACCAATCTAGGTTCATGTAGATGTTAGGATCACTGTGACTGAGTAGGAGATCCATGTATTCCCAAGGATCTCGTTTTCCCACAAAGTTGCCCGTATCGGTACACCTGTGCTCTTATTCACGGCTGCATTCCATCCTCGTCCTGAATCAATATTGTAGTACCTATGACCTATTGTGAATGTTGACACATCACTGGAGGACAGATAGGTGTCACATTGATACATGAAATCTGGTTCATTGGGATAGAACTCGTCAAGTCGAATCCATCCGCCAATAGGCAATATTGAACGGGATACTAACACGTTGAGAAACTGATAGTCTTCATCAGGTAGTTCTGTACCATTGACAAGAACAATGGGCGATGTCAGACTTGACTTGGTGTGCTCGATGACATGACTTGCGAAGGAATCTGCAGTGTAGACAGAAGTCAGTGTTGGTAGTTCGAGAACTTCGATTGTGAATGAGGAAATATTGAGGTGGGAGTAGGGAGGTGCTGTGTCATTCCAGATAGAGCTATTCAATGGATCAAACTCTCTCTTAAAACCCTCAACCTCAACGGTGAAAGAGAGTGTGTCCCCCTCGCGGACAAACCACTGCATTGACGAGGATGACATCAAGGCTAGTGTTACACCTCCTACAACAATAACTGCGACAACTACTACCACAGATATATCTTTGAAACGCCTCGAAATCATACTACGCACCTTCTTGAATTTGTTATATTCTTCTTGAGCAGGAGTGGTGTACTCTGGATTTCAGGTTTTAGCATGACTAGAAGAAACATTGAGTGGTCAATTTGGTCAACGTTATCTGTAGGAATCACCAATTCCGGACCACTTGATGTTGTCAATCTTGGATTCGTTACAGCGTCGTCATGATACCAAAGTCTGAGGTTGTGAACGCGTAAGTCGTCATCGTGAAATATGTATGTAGACTTCCTTGCAAACTGCAAACCAATATACTTGATTAAACGATCCCTCTCTCCTGACGGAGTCGTGAAATGTGTGTGGCTTTGAGGTGTACCATCATCAAGCTCGCTCTTGATACTCCAAGCAGTATGCGGATGAGGATCGAACCAGAACCGCCAAGATGCCGTCCAGCTGCCTGTATGGGCGTCCTCGTACCACAAATCACGTGTTGTTCCGCTAAGCCAGTAATCCAGATATGCCTTAGAGGTGCTCGAGTACCACGAATCATAAATAATGAAAACCATCGACATCTCCTTGTTCTCATCGTACAGGACTACAACTAAGTCACCCATTCTACCATAAGTGTCAGACAGTTCGAGGATGGCTTCAAGGGAACGAATATCACAGAGTTTTATAGACATTGGTAGGGTTCTGATAAACATTGGACCATGTTTCCCGCCTGATGAGGCAGGTATTCCTGTGCAATAGAGATAGTCTCCATAGTTGTAGAGGTTTCCTGATGTGTCTAGAATCCTACTTGTTTCGAAACCATCGGAGGGATAAACACGGACCCACTCTGATGTTGATGTGCAGGGGTCGTGCCATACAGTTTCATAATACTCTCCACGTAGCCAATGCCATAGACAATATGTGGGTGTTTCTACAGGAGCTCCTGAATGAAAAACACAAGGGTAATTCGGACAAGCTATATCTCCTGAATAGTGAGGCATACCCAAATAGTGACCAAACTCGTGCATCATGACTGCGCGTCTCTGCCAGCTAATTGAATATTCATTCTGATTACACCAATCTATCCAGGTTTGATCAGCGACCGCAATCATATCCTGAACATAGAATCCTCCATAGCCCTCAATGTAGTGGGTAAAAACGCACCATAACCAATCGACATCGCCAGCAACTTCAGTCCATTGACCCATGTGACTGAAGTATTGGGACTTAACTGACAGCCAGTCGAAATTTAGTGGAATAGTGTCAGGGATGACTGATGAAGATAAGCTCTGGTCTAAAACGCAATCGACCCTGTGATATGAATGAGTTTTAAAGAATGTTTCTAAATATACTAGTGCATCAGAATCGGGTTGGTGGTCGTATCGATAGTCGATTTCGAGTGATGCTCCATCATGGTGAACCAGCATTATCGTGACCTTTTTGGCCATCTCTGTACTAGAACACGAGAAGATATCAACAGTTATCTGATGAATCTCACCATCTGGAAAGTCGCCCAAATATATTTCATAGCTCCCAGGAGAACTCCCCATGAATACCAATCGGGAGTCCAAGTACACAAAACATGACCGTGTTGTACCATCCCACCCATTTTCTGTCTTCAGATTCAAGATTGTATTCGGTCCAGTTTCAACAAGATACTCTAGCTTGGCATGTTCAGCTTGATGAGTATACTCACATTTCACATCAAGAGGTGTGTCTGCTATGTTGTAGACCCAGAAGTATTCCAGCTTCCATGCTTTCTCAACATACGCACCCCAATTAATCTGGATTCTAATGGTATGCGTACCTCCCCACCAGATTACCGGAGTCCATATATCGCTATGAAATCCAGTTGAACGGATAACACACGAGTAGAACGGACTTCCATCTAAACTCACCGTAAGAGTCCGATCAAATGTATCAGCGGCACGTTCTATCTCAAGATGGATTCGATATTGGGAAGGCAACCAGCTATCAGCCTCGAAATCAAAGTACATCTTAGAATACCCAGCAAATGGAAAGTAGTGTCCTTTCTTTGCAAAATTCATGGGTGTCATAAGATCGCCTGATTGTTGCGGTTCAGACTCTATCTGAATATCAGGAGGGGATGTTTCTTGGATAACATACCTGGAGTTGTCGTCAACAGTAGAGTTCAAATCGGGATATCCCGATGTTTCATTATCTGGTATCGTAGTAGCCCAAGATGGAATTGTGACGGCAGTTGTGATGTTTTGGTACGTCTCCTCATCATCCCAGTCTGTTTCCAAGAACCTGGTAATGCATGGGAGTGACCAATTCTTGATTCCCTGAATCGGTTCGTCAGAAACATCGGACGGAAGACCGTTGTATTGTTGATCTATTGTGTCGCTTTCCATCACACAATTGCTTCTTGATGATGTGGCAGTCAAGGGACTTCCGACAGATGCCGTTAAAGAGAACAGTAATACGACAAGAATTATCGAAGCTAATCTATACTTCATCTCAAAATCATCTCCCATCACTACAATATACTCGAAATCACGTACATCTATGGTTATGGGATTATTTTCTAATATCCTTTTCTAAACATATTTGTTAATCTTAACGTCGTATTCGAGGCTGACACGAATAACACGTGTCGACATTCGGTCTGCTCTCTAGAATATAAGGTCCCCCTGATAATGCGCGTCGAAATTTACGAGATGTATTGACCACATTCATGGCAGGATATCGAGCCTGGTCTGAGATCTGACCCACAATATGGACAAGTTCGCCTAGTAAACTGCTGTTCTTGAGGTTTTGAATCCTGAACAAATCTTCCTGAAGTGTTGATGTTCTGAAGTCCTATACTGTCTGCATAGAACTCTGTGAATCCACAATCAGCGCATGTGAAACTCTCCAGTGTTGCGGTAGACAACCCTGGAAGGTCGATTCTCACATGGTGTTGACCCATTACCCTGTGAGGCCCAGCTATTCTGCCGCCTCCACATTTTGGACATGTTTTGGAATGAATCATCTCATTATCAGTTGAGATTCCTGTGCGAAGGCTGATAATGCTTTGCTAGAACTTCATCATGAATGGGTTCTCAAGAGTCTCTTTCAAGGCTGCTAAGAACTGCCCTGCTGGAGCACCATCCAATACTCTATGATCTACAGCACAACTAGCCATCATTATTGATCTGACTACAATCGCGTCATCAACTACAACTGGTTTCTTCTTGATCTGCCCAAGAGCCAAGATTGCTGTTTCAGGTGGATTGATGACTGGAATGAACAAGTCTACTTTGAATGGTCCTAGATTAGACACAGTGAATGTACTTCCTGTGAGTTCCTCTGGTTTCAGCTCATTCTTCTTTGCCCGGTTGCCAAAGTCCTTGGTCTCGAGAGCAATCTCAGTGATTGACTTCTTGTCTGCATCTCGTACAGTAGGTACGATGAGTCCGTCATCAGTGGCCATCGCAACACCAATGTTCACCTCTTCAAACATGACCACGTCATTCCCCACAAGAGTCGCATTGAACTTGGGAAACTGATTAAGCGAGTCAGCCACTGCCTTCACAATGATGTCATTGAATGAAATCCTGATGCCGTGTTTCTTCTCAACACGCTCGTTGATCTCCTCACGAAGCTCCACGACCTCTGTCATGTCAATCTCTGTGATCATGGTTATGTGTGGATTCTGTGAGCTCTGAGTCATCCTTCGAGCTATGGTCCTCCGTAAAGGTTTCATAGTTGCAACTTGTTTGACCTTTCGTTCATCTGATACCGTGGCTTGGGGTATACTTTGTGCAGCAAGAACATCTTTCTCCACAATCCTTCCGCCTTGACCTGTGCCAACAATCAAGGCGAGGTCAATACCCATCTCTTTCGCTTTCTTCTTTGCACGGGGTGATGCTTTGATCTTTCCACTTGGAAGGCGAGTTTCGGTGGGAGGTGCAGTGGCCTTGGTCACTACCTTTGTCTTTGGAGAAGCTACACCAGAAGTAGAAGTTGATACAACCGGTGTGACTGCACCAGCTTGATTAAGCTTCTTTGGCATGACATCCGGAACTTTCTCACCTTTCTTCCCAATGTACGCAATAGGTTCACTAATAGGAATCTCATCATCTACGTCACAGAGTATCTTTAGTAAAACTCCATCTGCTGGAGACTCCAACTCAAACTCATTCTTCTCACCAAAGATCTCAACGATTGGTTCTCCCCGCTTTACGGTGTCTCCCTCTTTCTTCATCCATTTGAGTATCACACCATATTCCATTGCTACACTCATGCGTTGCATGATCATAGTCGCGACCATTAACTTCACCTACACGATATCGCGGATAGCCTTGGCTATACGCTTGTTATCCGGAATGAAATATTGTTCAAGTGGGGGACTAAATGGGACTGGAGTGTCCGGTGCATTAACCCTCTTTATGGGTGCATCCAACCAGTCGAATGCCTCTTCCTGAACTATTGCTGCAATCTCGGCTGTTGTTGCCCCTGTCTTGGTTTCTTCAGTCACGAGAACCAGTCTTCCAGTCTTCTTTACGGAATCAATCAGAGTCTCGGTGTCCAGCGGTGCAAGGGTCCTGGGATCGATGACCTCCACGCTGATGCCTTCTTTCTCAAGCTCTTCTGCAACCTCGAGGGCTTTGTGAAGCATGAAGAATGTGCCCCATACAGTGACGTCTTCTCCCTCTCGTTTCACTTTCGCCTGTCCGAATGGTATTGTGTATTCCTCGTCTGGTACTTCTTCCTTCTTGTCATATACGAGCTTATGCTCAAAGAACATAACTGGGTCAGGGTCTCGAATTGCAGTCTTGATGAGACCTTTGGCATCAGATGCGAATGCTGGAACTGCAATCTTGAGACCAGGAGTGTGCATAAACCATGACTCAAGACTCTGTGAATGGTGAGATGCGATGTTCTTACCTCCACCAAAGACACTCCGAAGTACAAGTGGGACAGAGGTCTGTCCTCCGAACATGTAGTGCATCTTTGCAGCTTGATTGCAGACTTGGTCCATAGCAAGTGTGATTAGGTCGCCAAACATGATTTCTGCGACTGGGATCAATCCAGTGATTGCAGCACCAATAGCGGCACCAGCAATTGTGTTCTCAGAGATTGGTGTGTCTCTTACTCTGGCTTCACCAAATTCTTCAGCTAATCCCTTGGTGACCTTGAAAGCTCCACCCCAATTTAGACCCACGTCTTCGCCCATTATGAACACGCGTTCATCGCGAAGCATTTCTTCTCGAAGACCTGCTTTGAGAGCTTCTCTATAGGTCATCTCAGTCACTTAGAGCACCTCCGCAAAGACATCGTCAAGAGCTTCTTCTGGTTTGGGGAACTCCGACTTCTTGGCGAAATCGCCTGCTTTGTTTACATCCTTTGTAATCTTTGCCTCAATCTTCTCGATTTCTTTCTCAGTCAAGGCTCCATGTTCGACAGCTATCTCCCTAATGATTCGGACTGCATCTCGTTCCTCGCTCAACCAGTGCTTTGCCTCATCTTCCGGTCGATACTTTGCTGGGTCGAACCGTGAGTGTCCACGCATCCTGTAGGTCTGACACTCGATTAGAGTCGGGCCTTCTCCAGCTCGGGCACGCTTCACAGCCTCTACTGTGGCCTCGTAGACCTCCAGGGCGTTATTACCATCCACAACAACACTAGGAATGCAGTATCCATCTGCCCTCTGTGCAATAGTTGCACTTGGGCACATCATTTTGATTGGGGTACCCATCGCATACAAGTTGTTCTCGACGACCCAGATTAGAGGGAGCTTCCAGATTGCAGACATATTAAGGGACTCTCCAAAAGTACCGTTATTCGATGCACCATCACCAAAGAAACATGCAACAACATCTTTTGTCCCCCTCATCTGGCAGGACAATGCTGCACCTACTGCAATTGGAAGACCGGAAGCAACAACTCCTGTGGCTCCAAGCACTCCAACATCAAATTGTGTGATGTGCATGGAGCCTCCCTTTCCCTTACATGACCCAGTCGCTTTACCGAGTAACTCTGCAAGGGCTGCGTTCATGTCTGCACCCTTAGCAACTACATGGCCATGCCCTCTGTGGGTGCTCTGAATCCAGTCTGTCTTCTCGAGAGCTGCAGTCACTCCTGCGGCCACAGCTTCCTGTCCTAGATACAGGTGCAGTGTACCTGGAACAATGTTCTCACCAAAGAGATCCCAGACTTTCTCCTCAAATCTGCGCACTTTCAGCGTTCTTGCATAGAGCTCCTTGAGCGTCTTTTTGTCAACAGCCATCGTACCATTCAACAACCTTGTCTTGACTGAGAGCTTCGGGCGCCCTCCGCGAACCTTGTCTGATAAAGTCTTCGAAGTGGCAGATGTATTACTGAGGTAGGACATTTAGGTCTGTGACATTAGATTCACGATGAATGACCTCAGTTTCATAGTGTATCAGGATACACATTAAGGTAAATATTTGGGTTGTACACCGGACAGTAGTAGGGATGTGGAGAAACACATAGGTTGCGCTATGAATGACGATCTGAATGGATTAGAATTACTCCTCGTCCCTACTTCCTCCTGTTTCTCTACGAATCTAGTGTTCCCAAGAGTTATTATTGCGGTTTGATAACGCCATACGCACATTTTCGGAGATGTCTTGGATGAGTCGTGTGGGAGTCGAAGCCTTACTAACTTCGGGACGGACCCTGAAACAGGGACGTGCCATGGAGTTGGGGAAGCTTGGTCCGGAATATCTCAAAGAGGTTGGAATCTGCGAGATGGACAAAGTTACCCTCGAAGCCTTAGGAATAGACGAAGGAGATACTGTCCGTGTTGAAACAATACATGGAAGTGTCGTTGTGATGAGTAAAATTGACCGTAGAGCTGACCCTGGGGTTGTGTTCATACCTTGTGGTCCGTATGCAAACGCAGTGACCGGATCTGATACTGAAGCCACAGGTATGCCTAACTTCAAAGGAGTTTCTGCGCAACTATTTGCTGCGAAGGGTGAAAACGTACCTGACGTGAAGGAACTACTGAAACAAATGGTGGAGGGGACATAATGACTGAAGATTCTGGAATGAAAGAACACATCATATGTCCCTTCTGTGGTTGCCTTTGTGATGATATCGCTCTTAGTGTTGAAGGCAATCAAATAACCGACAACAAGAATGGTTGTTCAATAAGTCAGGCTAAGTTTCTGAATCACCACGATGACCGACTTGAGATGGACTCTTCTCTTGAGGACTTGGTCAAGAAAGCTGCTGAGATTATTGTCAATTCCAAGCGTCTGTTAGTCTATGGTCTGAGTTCAACAGAAAATGATGCTCATAGAGAGGCCTACAAAATTGCTGAGGAAGTTGGTGGAGTTGTTGACAACACCGCATCAGTCTGCCATGGACCCACCATATTAGGTTCACAAGAGTCCGGAGAGCCAATTGCTGCACTCTCTGAGACACGTAATAGAGCTGACCTCATAATCTACTGGGGCTCTAACCCACAGTTTGCTCATCCTAGACATATGAGCCGTTATACCCGAGCAGATGGTCGATGGATCAAAGATGGAAAGAAGGACCGTCAGATTTGGGTTGTTGACATTAGAAAGACCATTAGCGCTGGCGTGGCTGACAGGTTTATCAAGATCACTCCTGGGTCCGATTTAGAGGTCATTTCTGCAATCCGTGCAATTGCAAGAGGCAAGGTATTGGAAGTGGAGGAAGTTGGTGGCCAATCCGTCAGTGTACTTGCAGAACTTGTCGAAGCAATGAAGAATGCAAAATATGGTGTTCTCTTCTTCGGGTTGGGATTGACCCAGTCCAAGGGTCGACACAGAAACATCGATGCTGCAATCAGACTGATTCAAGATATGAACCACTTCACGAAGTGGAGCATGATGCCAATGAGAGGGCATTACAATGTAGCCGGTGCAAACAAGACATCAACTTGGCAGACAGGTTATCCTTACGCAGTAGACTACGCTCGAGGCTATCCTAGGTACCAACCAGGTGAATACACTGCCGTTGATATGCTTGCAAGGGGTGAGGCTGACGCAGTTCTCAATATCGCTGCTGACCCAGCTGCACACTTTCCAAGAGATGCAGTGAAACACCTTGCTAGTGTTCCGGTCATTAACCTGGATCCCAAGCGAAACATGACCTCCCTTCTTGCGAAGGTCAATATTCAGACTGCTATCGCTGGTATAGAATGTGATGGAGCTGCTACACGAATGGATGGACTTCCATTATACCTCAAGAAGGTCGTTGACCCGCCCGAAGGAATTCTTCCAGACAGAGATGTCTTGAGAATGATATACAATGAAGTAAGGAGGTTGAAGAAATGAGCAAGCAGACAATTCTCACAAACGGTCGCGTCTATGACCCAATGAATGGTATAGACGGAGAAATCAAAGACATCTGCATATCAGATGGTAAGATTGTTGAGCGTGTTAATGGTTCTGCTAAAACAATCGACCTCAAGGGTCGGCTTGTGATGGCCGGTGGGGTCGATATGCATTCTCACATTGTAGGGAGTAAAATGGGTGTTGGAAGGGCGATGTGTCCGGAAGACCATCGAAACGACCCTGTTCCAAAGACAAAGCATACTCGTTCTGGTGTTGGTTACACAATGCCTAACTCGTATGTGATTGGATATCGATATTCATCTATGGGCTACACTACAGTTATCGAGCCTGCATTACCTGCATTGAAGGGTCTTGGTTCTTGGGAAGAACTCGAAGATCTTCCGAATCTTGATTCTGGTCTACTTCCCCTCTTCTGTAATAGTATGATCACCTTCAACTATGTAAAAGAGAGAGACCCGAGTGGTCTGGCAGCATACATAGCATGGATCTTGCAGAAGGTCGGTGGTCTGGGTGTGAAGGTTGTCAACCCAGGCGGTACTTATGCGTGGGCTCATGGTGTTGATCTCCGTGACCCTGATGGTGAAATTCCCGGTTGGGATATCTCACCCCGTGAAGTGACTCGTGGATTGTGTCAAGCAGTGGAATCATTGGGACTCCCACACATGATGCACTTCCATCCCAACAATCTTGGAAGAGTCGGTAATATCGAAACCACGATTCAACAACTTGATTCGATCCGAGATATCAAAGGTCATGGCGGTCGTGAGCATATAGCTCACTTGACGCACATGTCTTTTGAAACACTTGGCAGTGTCGAAGGTGCTGGGAATGACTGGAAGGATATTCAATCAGGTGGTCTAGAGTTTGCTAAGTATTTCAATAAGAACAAGCATTTCACAGCTGACATGGGGCAGATCACATTTGGACCCGCCACAACCATGACTGGAGATGGTCCTTTCGAGTTCTATCTCTACCAGCTCACTGGCGGAAAGTGGACCAACATTGCAGTTGATGTTGAGCTACCTGGTGGTGCTGGAATTGTTCCATATACATACTCTCCCAAAGCAGCCGGGAATTCAGTTCAATGGGCAATTCCTCTGGAGTTCGCATTGAACGTTGATGATGTATGGCGTTGTATCATGAGCACTGACAATCCAAACGCGGGACCATTCACGAAGTATCCACTTGTGATGTCCTGGTTAATGAGCAAGAAGCAGCGTGACATCTGGATGGAAGATATGCACAAGTTTGCTCACGAGCGTACGGTACTACCTACCATAGAGCGTGAGTGGAGTCTGTATGAGATTGCTATATCAACTAGAGCCGCTCCCGCAAAGATTCTGGGCTTAGAAGCAACCAAAGGCCATCTAGGTATTGGCGCTGATGCAGATGTGTCAGTCTATGATGTTGATACGACAAAGGTCGACTTTGCTAAGGACCCTGAACGTATCATCAAAACATTCTCGACCTCTTATCTCACATTCCATCGAGGTCAACAACTAGCCAAGAAGGGGAAGGTGAACGCATCAGTTAATGGTAAGATCTGGTCGGTGCACCCCGAGCTCAATGAATCACTCTGGACTCGTATTAACAAGGAACTTGAAGTTATGATGAACGATTGGTATTCGCACTCGTTCTATAACTACCCTGTTCCAGAGAGGTTCCGTGCTCACCTGGAGCATAAGGTTCCTGTAGATTCGACTTCTGTGCCTGCATAGTAGTCGGTGTCTGCATGCCCGCTGAGAATCCATTTGAAAACCTAGAGGCTGGATATGAAGGGGTAGGTGAGTTCTATGACCTCTTTGCAGACAATAGTGACATCCCCTTCTTTCTGGAATTTGCACGAAAAATGGGGTCTCCTGTTCTAGACCTCGCAGCGGGAACCGGCAGAGTCACCTTTGCCCTGGCTCAAGAAGGGTTTGAGGTTGTAGCTTTGGAGCATTCACCATCTATGATGGCTGAAGCCAGAAAGAAGCTCGAGAGCTCACCCAAGGAAGTGTCAAGCAGAATCACATTAGTTGAAGGGTCGATGAAAGAGTTCTCACTGGATCAGAAATTCCCGCTTGTAATTGTTCCCAACTCATTTGTTCATCTTCTCACCACTCAAAACCAACTTTCCACCATTCGCTGTGTAAAAGAACATCTCACTGATGATGGACTCTTTATTCTCGACCTCTATCCAGGAGAACATCAGTATGAGCGTGCAACGTTTGAGGATGGGCCTGCAAATCTACCAGATGGTCGCACAGTCACAAGATCTGGGGTGATACAATCAGATTATCCAAACCGCTTAATGCGTGTAGAACTGACTTACAAGGTGCGGGATCCTAACGGTCAAGTGATCAATGAGATTGATATTGTATCTGGTGCCGCCCTCATCTTCAAGCATGAAGCTGAATATCTCATTCGCGTATCAGCCATGCAGATCGAACATGAATTCGGAGATTTTGAGAAGAATCCCTACAACTCTGATTCGGGTCGCAGGATTTTCATTCTTAGAAAACGAGCATAGAGAGAGGCTGAAAAGGCACACCTCTCTTTGATGGTTCTAAAGGTGAAGGCTAATTGAGCAGTTATTCTGGAGGTTTAGGAGGTCTAGGCCTAGGAACATCACGAGAGCCACGAGACTTGTTAGAAAGCTTTTCAGGAGGAGGTAGTTGGTCTACTTTCTTAGGCTCTTCTCTGAATGTAACGCCATCTTCTGATTCTAAACTGTCAGTGTAGAGCACTTCGCCCTCTACAATTACATCTCTCTCAATGTATATGGTCTTTCCATAGACACTTCCAACACGTGCTCGTTCCTCAATCCTTATGTCATTTCCATATAGTGAATCAGTTCTTGCACGTTCACGAATAAGAATCTCATTTGACTCAACAAAACCTCTGACATCGGACTTCTTACCTATTCGGAAACCATCGGTAGCCTTGATGTATTCTGCTTGAATTTCACCACCTACAATTATCCGGAAGGTGTCTATACGACCTTCAGCTCTGACTGTACCACCGACTTTGATTTTACCATCACTCTTTAGGTTTCCACCAACATCTACTGTTCCACCCACAGTGAGTCCTTCAGTGACCTCGAGATTTCCCTCGGTTTTGACGGTTCCGCCAACGTCAATTGTACGACCTACTGCATCACCAGATATTTTCACTGTTCCACCGACATTGATCTCACCAAACTCGAACTCACCTTCAGCTTTGAAGGTGCCACCAATGTCAACTGTTGAGACCTTGGAACCAGGACCGACTTTGGCAGTTCCACCAACATCTAGGTCTTCAATCTCAATTGATTCTTCGGCCTTGAAGCTTCCTCCAACTGATACCTTCTTGATGAAACCTCGTACAGCTTTACCAGAGCCGCCCGCATCAAACTCTTCAGCTTGGATCTTTCCATAGATTCCAACAGAACCGCCGCCGGACACGCGCTCAACATCTACATTACCCTCAATTTTTACTGATCCGCCTCCAGTAAGTCTTTGGGCTTTTGCATCACCCATTACTTTGATTGAACCACCTGCTTTTGCAGCGACACACTCTAGATTTCCTTCAACCTTGAACGAACCACCTACACGGATTTCACGTGCATTTGCATCTCCGCGGACAACAAGACTGCCTCGTGGGATGTCAGCCGATTTTTCAATTGTTAGATTTCCTCCGACAGTAATCTGGTCACGACTCTTTGATTCGAGTTTACCACATTGCAGTGACCCATCAATATCTAGTTCGTCGATGATTTGAAGTGTTCCAGTAATTATGATTGTGTCGCCCTCAGCTGGCGCGAGAGTCCTGCAGTTTCGAATCTCGACGTCACCGTCAACCTTTCCGAGTTCGACCAAATCTTCATTTTTGAATGATAATTTATCAGCCATCTTGGCCTTCACCTTGTGTTATTCTAATTATAGTCGTTCTTTTTTTGTATATAAAGCGGGGCCACAAATTAGGGTCACATGATGTGACTATCTTTGGTGCCTCCTTGCAGTGTACTCACATCCCAATAATTGGCTTTGGAATTGGAATACCAACAAGTCCCGCAAGGCGTTTGTATAGCTCGAGATATTGATGACCTCTGACAGTCACTTTGAAGACAGTCATTCCTTCGTCATCTTCGTCTTCGAGTAGTCCTCTCGCTACAAGTTCAGTGATTGACTCCTTCGCTCTATCCACAGGCATGTTTGTAGAACGAGCCGCCCTGGTTAATGGGCATTCACCCCAAATATAGATGACACGCAGCAACTCCGCATAGATGTCATAGCGAGTCCGCTTCTGAAGTTCTCTCCTCTTTTTCTTCTTCTTAATCGGTTCTTCTGACATCCCTGTAGTCCTCCAGTTGGTCTGAACTAATGAAGATAAGAATGTAATGTCCCCGGCGAAGTTCCTACTATTTCATAAGGACCAGCAATCCTTATGACTCGGGAATCAGACATTGAGTCACTGAGTCGAAATCACGATGATTCGTTGCGTATACATGGTCAATAAAAGTGGAGATCCTCTTTATGGACGCTCATTTGATGATGACGCGTGTCTAGATCTAACCTCATTACCATCTTACGTGCGTAACTCTGTTGTGATGATGCAATCTAGTACGAGAACCTCTTCTGAAAGAGTATACACACTTGAGATGGAAGAATGCGTTTGGTCATACATGTTCTTTCCTTCTTTTGCATTGGTCTCGATGGCATCGAGAGAACAATCAAGGACACAGTTGAAGAATCTCATGCAATCCGTTGGGAGAGCAGTTGCACTTGAATTTGGAAACCTCATTGATTCATGGAATGGCAGCATGAGTGATATCGCTGATATAAATACACTAATCGACAAATATCTCTCAGTTGATCTTAACAGTCCAACTACGAAAATTCTCAATTCGATAGAACGGTTGGTCAGCAAGGCTCTCAAACAACACGAGATTGCTTTTATTGGTGTGTTCGACTCTGAAGGTGAGTTACTGAAAGGAAATGTTCCTGAGGCTTACTTGTTTCGGATTCAAGTAGAGATTTCTCAAGGGGTCATCACTCCCGTAGTGGATATTGCTCCTTCAACGATAACCTCTGGAGACCATACACTCCAATTGTTGAAAGTTTACACTTTGACTGTGGTTGTTGCAGCTCAACCCAGCGAAAGCAATCTTCATGCAGTGAGTACGGTAAGTGATATAGCAAACTCATTGTACGAGAAGATGTCGTAGCAGTTTTATTCGATTCTCATGTATTCATCAACTGGAAGTGCTTGTCTTTGGTTAGTCCTGAAAGAGCAATCTTTGATGCTGAAGAATTGATAGACCAAGCAATTTGGAGGGGGACGCATGATCAGGATTTTAAGAGTGAGCTTACTCTGTGTTCTGAAGCCAAGATCATTTTGGAGGGACTTACAGATCTCGACCCAATTTTAGAGAAGCATAGAAGGAGAGCTCTCTCTCAATGTCTGCTGAGAATTGATCACGCTTACGTAGGACTTGGAGATCATGAATGGAGTGTAGATAGGTCTACCGAGGCTTTGACACTCGCAGAAACCTCTGGCAGTGACGTACAGATTGCCAGAGCACTTCTATCCTTGGGGAATGGCTTCCTCAATGCTGGTGATATTGCCAGCGCTGAGCGTCAATGGGTTCGGCTCTTTTTACTTGCTGAAGAGTATCCCGAAGACAAAGAGATGCAAAATGTTGTCGGTTGGACTCTAATTGTACGAGGCCATGTTTTGAAGGGAAAGAGCCTCTATGATCAAGCAGCACATGTCCTAGAAGATGCTTACGTAACCTTAGTGAGCGTTGGTGATTATTTTGGATGTGCTTCAGCATGCGACCTTCTAGCTGACGTGTATCTCAAACTAGACGCTCCTGAGAAATCAGAAACTTACAAATCAAAAGCTGAAGAGTACAAGGTAAGAATAAAAAATCAACCAAATCCATATGACCCATGAGATGACGAAAGACACAAGTATCACAAATGAAGGCTCTACTAGGTTGAGGTCTTCCTATGCGTATTGTTGGTATCTGTGGTTCTCCTAAGAGTGAACGTTCAAGTACACGATTCTTGCTTGAGAAAGCACTAGAAGCTGTTTCTGTTGGTCAGACAATGTTACTAAACATCAGTGACTTCAATATTCAGCACTGCACAGGTTGTGACTCGTGTGTGAGGAAGAAACCCTGTCCTCAGAGCTCTGATGATGATATGCCCGAGATAGAGAAGAAACTCATTGATGCCGATGGCATTATCATTGCAGCTCCTTCTTACTTTACTTCAGTTCCTGGAGTCCTCAAGGACTTTATTGATAGATCTCGCGCCATGAAGATGAACGACCATCAATTGAAAGACAAGGTCTTTGGTGCGATCACATATGCTGGTCTCAGGTATGGAGGTCAGGAGCATGTGGTGGATGTCCTGAATCGCTATGCGCTGGGACAAGGCATGATAGTAGTTGGGAGTGTTGGAAGTCCCGTGAAGCATGGCACCTTTGGATCAGGGAGTCTCCAAACTGACGAGGGGTCATGGAGATCTGCGAAAGATGATGAATTGGCTGTGAAAGGTAGTGCGCTCCTTGGAAAGAGAGTAGCTGAGATTGTTGTGCGATTACAAGACTCAGGTGAAAAATGATGGATTCTGGTCTTGTTCAGATTTATACTGGGGCTGGAAAGGGAAAGACTACATGCGCACTAGGAGCTGGACTTCGAGCTGCAGGGCATGGTCTGGAGGTTCTCATGATTTCCTTCATGAAAGCGAAGATTGCATTACGAGATGGTGGAGAGGATATCAATTACGGCGAGTTCAGGATTATTGACAAGATACCAAATTTCACCATCATCCCGGTCGGTCGAGAGACCTTTGTGAACAAAGAGAACCCAGACCCGATTGACGTCAAGATGGCTCAGGATGGGCTGCGTCTTGCTCAAGAGGCGATTCACTCCAAGAAATGTGATGTTCTGATTCTGGACGAGATCAATGTTGCAGTTGAATGGAATCTCCTCTCTCTCAATGAGCAACTTGACCTCATCAGGACTAAACCTGAAGGAATGGAACTGATAATGACCGGGCGCTATGCCCAGCAAGAGATTCTAGATGCCGCTGATTTAGTCACGGAAATGAAAGAGGTCAAGCATTACTACGAAGGCAATGGAGTGAAAGCTCGCAAAGGGTTTGAATTCTAAACACAGTCGTAAATCGAACAGTTAATATCCTGTACTCTTTTTGGACACTTGTTCCATGATTTGGAGGAGTCCTCGATGGTTGATGACACATCCAAGA
>MEHG01000032.1 GCA_001940705.1 Candidatus Thorarchaeota archaeon AB_25 | reverse complement strand
TGCTTACCCCTTTTGATGAATCCTTTTGGTGCTAGTAGTCTTGCAAATTCTGTAGGATTATATTCTAATGTCAGTTCTAACTCATATGCTCTTTTGAATAATGTATTTCAAATTTAGGGAGTAGACAGATGAGGCTTGATGAATATGATTAGAAGATTATCATAATGAATATCTATGTCTATCAATGAACTCCTGTTTCTTAGCAGGATTGAAAGAACTAATACCCTCACATCTGAATATTGTCACTCTCTGTAGACAAAACCAATTTCAACCATCATACTAATGCATAATGTAACAACGAAAATGTGCTTTGCATACACTAGGGAGCGCTTGGGCAGATACCTGATCTATCATACTGAGAATCAATGATAGGTTGATGACTTCAGGTTCCTTCGATTTGCAGCGGAAAATTTTAATCCAAGCTTTCCCATTATTATTTAGGATTCATTGGGGGCTTGAGATTGAGTCAAGATTTGCACAAAGCATGGTTTCGGAAGGGCTTGGTCTATCTGGGGACCAGTGGGGGACTTCTAGCATATGCCGCCTATGTGATTGCTATCAGGAGTAACGCACCTCCTCTGACCTATACGCCTTTAGAAGAGCTGCTCATGTTCCCTGCTTTAATCTTAGGTGGGGTAGTGACCTTTATCCTACTCGGTCTAGGACTCTATTACATTATCAAGTCCTCCTGCCAGCCAAACGTCGCCTAGATTCCTAGAGAACACCAAATAAAGCCAAAAATCCGGAGATACTTGCCACGGAGTTTCTGAGTATCAAGAAGGAGAGGAGAAACCGCCTATCAATGGACGAGGTGAAGATGCACGAATGGACCGATTATCCAATCCAGAGAGCGAACAAACGAAACTTGATGACTTTGATTAAACACGAGCTACAATGTGTATCTGTGTCTGTCCAGAAATTCTTGTTTCTTCGCAGGATTGAATGAAGAAAGGCTCTGTAAATACCCGGTAATTCTACTGAAAATCTCCACTCCCACATGTCCACACCTCGGACAGGGTATCCGTGAAAGATCATCAACCGATGAGAATGAAACACGCTTCCAATCAATACCAGCTTGATAGTTGCATTCGCCACACTGAAGCACATCTTTGGTGAAGCTCCAGTAGCTGTTCAATGTGTCTGTAGCAATCTTCTTGGTCAGTTCCCAGAGTGCATCAGGATCCGGATTAGCCTCACCAAGATAGACATGGGTCAAAGCACCTCCATCCATGAAAGGATGGAACATACCCTCCTTTTTGATTCGTTGGCTGAGTGGAAGGTTAGCACTGACATCCAAGGTTGTGCTATTTGTGTAGTAGACATTGGGTGCATCACCCTTGAGGTGTTTCCTCATACCGGGATATGCCTTGTAGTCTTTAACAGCAAGCCGACCAGCTGCACTCTCAGCAGGAGTCCGTGTCACACCGAAATGGAGCCCGGTCTCTTCTTGAAATTCAGCAGCCTTCGCCTTCAGATGCTTGAGGACCTTGATACCGAAGCGAGTGCCCTCAGCCTCATGCAGTTGTTGACCAACAATGACTGAAGCCATCTCGTCAAAGCCCACGGTCCCCAACAGGAACTCACGTGAACTCATGTCAATGAGTGGATCACCATTAGGTTTGGGTTGAGTATAAAACGGAACGCTGCCACTGGCAATCAGCTTTTCCATGAGTCTTTTCTTCTCAAGGATGACCTCCTTGGACAATTCAACATACTCGTCTATCTTCTCAAAGAACTTGTCTTCATCTGCACGACCGAGCCAAGCAGCACGGCCAAAGTTAGGAGTCACCATCTGTGAAGCACCAAATACCATGTTGCCACTCAGAAACTCTTCTAGTTCCTCATCACTACTTGCAGTCCACAGGTGTGAACAACAACTGCTGCAACCAGCTTCGATCGATGAACGCCAATTCAGGTAGTTCTCAAAGTATGGAGATCCATGCTTAGCTGTGAGTTCAGCAACAAGCCTCCAAGACTCATCGAACTCTGAACCCATGAACTCTTTTCGGAGTACTATGTTTGGTTTTGGAAAGCCAAAGCCCTTACCCTTGACATCACCCTTGAGCATGACTTCCATAAACGCATTGAAGAACAGACGAGCCTCTTCCTCATAGTCGCCATAGGTGACCTCGGTTTCTTTTCCGCCAGGTAGAACTGCTGGAACATTTTTCATGATCTTTGGAATTCCAGGAGTGAGGTCGACACTGGAAAAGATCACTTGACCTCCTCGGGCAACATACTGTTGTGTGAGTGTGAAGATGAGCTGTTGAGCAGATTGCTTGATTTTCTTGTAAGATAATCCCTTCATGTAGGGAGCAAGAAATGTGTTGAAGTAGAAATACCCCTGACCACCAGCAAAGGAACTCTGTGCGGCAGCCAACCATATTGCTGCGTGATTCATAGCTACAGAGAGGTGCTGAGCAGGACCTGCTGCGCTGGAGTGCATTCCACCAAGACCGTCAGGAGCGATACCAAGCTTGAGCACTTGTCGCATGTCCCAAGTGGCACAGTAGTCCCGTGTGCTGAAATACTCCCTATCCTTGATGTATATGTCACCTCTAAGATGAGCATCTGCCAGATGAGAAGGTATCGTCAGGAATGTGTGCTGTTCCATCACCTGATCATGAACGAGTTTGGCAATAGTTTCAGGATTACGCATAAGATTAGCATTGGATGTGTGTTCGCTAGGATTGTGGATGAGTAAACCGAGGTCGTGCATTGGGATACCGACACGAGTATAGAGAATCCTCTCTTTCTCGAAACCCATCTCAGCTAGGATGCTGTTGCACATCTCACGAATGAGGGGACCAGAAAGAAACTTGATCCCTGATGCTACGATTCTGTCCATGACTTTGACAGCTACGAGTTGAGCATCAGCTCGAAGAAGCCCAGCCTCTAGAACAAGACTGTCAATGATCTTGTTGGCATCAAAGGTCTCCATGGTACTACTTGTCGTTCGGACCTTTGGCATCTTCTTCTCTCTTAATCGAAGGTCATCTATTGTAGCGAGTGCATCATGAATGTCAGTCATGAGGCATCAAGGACCTCCCTTCGAATCTGTTCCACTGTTGGAACGTCCCCACTATGCAGGAGTTTAAGATTGCCACCATTTTCAATTATAATAGAGGGTGTACTAGCAATGAATACCTGATGCTCCAGAAGTTTGAATTCAAAATCGGGGTCCATGTCTTGAAGATCAACGGTTTCCCACTTTACATTAGAACCATCAAGGGCTTCTTGGATTACTGCTTTCGCTGCAGGGCAGTTGGCGCAACCATCCTGCGTGAAAAGGTAGATAGTCGGTGCGATGTCTTGTCCTCCCGGCGTCATTGCTCAACACTCACCCCCGCAAAGGCAGAGGCAAAACAATATTCGTGCTGTAGCGAATAAAAGCATTACCGCGCTTGGAGTCGGCCTCTCGCCTTGCTCTAGGCCAATCGGGGGAGTTGGGAATCCAATCATGTTCACACAAGTGAGAAACTTACGATTCCACTTAAGGTCCGATGAAATGTGAGCAGTTCTCATCCCATCAAAACTGGGTATTTGCAGCTGTTGAGCAAGGAAGCAGGACAATTCTTACGTGAAGGATACCAACCTATGAAACAACAGTCTGAGAATGATTTGGCGCGGTTAATTAAATGTATTAGCTGATAAGTGATAGACTCAATCTGACAAGCACAACTTAGAATAAGTGGTCTTCTACGCTACTCTGATGAGGAGCACACAGAATATGCCAACATATCTGAGAGCGAAGACTCCACTCGACGGTTGGACACGTATAGTCAGGAAGATTATGGAAACAGGAATGATCCGTGTGGATGAGAGATACAGTGAGACCCGGTGGCATGAGAATGTCATAATCCATATCATCGATCCATATACTGATCGTGTGAGTGATAAGTATCCGTTTAGCGAACAGGTGCTCCGCGATAAATATGCCACTCAGCTTCTCAATCCCGACCGCATGGACTTTGACTACACATATGGTGAACGACTCAATAATTGGGGCGAGGAAGGTATCAACCAGATTGAATTTGTCATTTCCAAATTGAAGGAGAGTCCCCATAGTAGGAGAGTGGTCGCCACAACGTGGGACCCCCGTAAAGACATCATCGTAGACGAGGTTCCATGTCTCAACCACTTTGTCTTCATGGTTTGTGAGGGTAAACTTGACATCTCAGTCATGATACGTTCCAACGATATGTATGGAGCTTGGCCAGCAAATGTGTATGCATTGGGAGAACTCCTGACGTATATCTCAGAAAAGACCGGAATCGAACCTGGAACAATAACGACTCACTCAGTCAACGCACACATCTACAAGCATGATTACGAAAAGGCAACCGAAATTTAGGGCAATTGCGCATCCGCTTCATTCATATAGGCCTTTAACCTGAGCGAGTCCCTGAGTTTCAATACTTAATCATATAGATGCAATAATCACTATTACTTAATCACATTGGTATAATTAACTCTACGGAGCGAAACTAAAGTGGATGATAAAGATAAAAAATTGATATCAATTCTGCAGAAGAATGGAAGGACTAGCCTATCAGAGATTGGAAAGGATTTAGGAATGTCTCATGTTGCAGTGAGTAAGCGACTTGACAAACTTGTCCAGGCTGAACTCGTGAAAATTACAGCAGGGGTCAATGCAGAATATCTCGATGCCAAGGTTCTCTTTATGGGACTTGAAACAGAAGATATGGAAGTTGCAGAACGAATTCAAAAGAAGTATGTGGACTGTCCAAGACTGTTGATGTTTGCTCCAGTCACTGGAAGATACAATGTGTTTGCAGTCATGGTTGCAGAGGATACATGGAGTCTAGAATCAATAATCGGTACATGTAGTATGAGGACCGAACCTGGTGTGAGAAGGTCAGAGAGTTGGTTTGGAAATGCACCAGTCTCACCTAAGTACTTGCAGCTGGACTTAGCACCAGGCATTTCAGGCAGCTCCATTTCACCGTGTGGAAGAGATTGCGGATCATGCAAGCGTTACAAAGCAGACAAATGTGTTGGATGCCCACCAACAGAGGTCTATAAGGGCCATCTCTGGGCAGCGCCAAACAAAACCAAGAAGAAACGCAGAAAGAGCAAAGGTTAACTCGACCAAGGGCCTCGATAATTCAGTGAATCCAATGAGTGACGTATTCATTCACCCGCTGGCAGTAGTCGATGATGGAGCCAAGGTTGGCGAGGGCACGAAAATCTGGCATTTTGCACATGTTAGGGGAACAGCAACAATCGGCAAGGGATGTACTATTGGAAAGGATGTCTATGTTGATGCAGATGTGGTGATTGGCAACAACGTGAAAATCCAGAACGGTGTGTCTGTATATCAAGGTGTTACAATTGAGGATGATGTGTTTTGTGGTCCTCATATGACCTTCACAAATGATTTCTATCCCCGGGCGTTCAGTGAGTCGTGGGAGGTCATTAAAACACGTGTGAAGAAAGGAGCATCGATAGGAGCACATGCAACAATAATCTGTAACACCACTCTTGGTGAGTACTGTATGATTGGAAGTGGCGCAGTTGTCACTCGTGATGTTCCTGCTCATGGTCTTGTTGTTGGCAACCCAGCGAGACTAGTAGGATTTGTTTGCAAGTGCGGTGAACCACTAAGCGAGGAAATCTCACAGAATGACAAGTCTATCACTATGCGTTGTTCAAAATGTGATGAAGAGATTGAGTTGCTGAAATCGGATTTCAAGAGAAAGGTCGGGTAAACCTGCATTGTCTCATATATACAAGAAGTTCGTCAAAGAGAGGGTCACAGACCTTGTGAGTCAGACTCAGAACATCCGAAACGTGACAATAATTGCTCATATAGATCATGGGAAGACCACGCTGAGTGATTCCCTAATTGCTGCTTCTGGGTTACTCTCAAAGGAGGTTGCAGCATCAGCCAGGCTTCTTGATTATGACCTCATTGAACAGCAGAGAGGCATCACGATTAAGGCTTCAGGAATTTCTTTGATTCATTCTTTTGATGGGGAAGACCACCTGATCAATCTTGTAGACACTCCAGGTCATATTGATTTCTCGAGTCATGTTACGCGAGGTCTCAGACTCACTGATGGCGCTATAATCGTTGTTGATGCAATTGAGGGCATAATGGTTCAAACAGAAACCGTGACTCGACAGGCGATGATGGAACTTGTCAGACCTGTGCTCTTTGTAAACAAGGTTGACAGATTATTTCGAGAACGAAGATTGAGTGCACAGAAGACTGCAGAAGAAATCACCAAAGTAGTCCGCGAATTCAATGCAATGCTTGGTAAGTACCTCGACGACGAAAGACTAGAGGAGTGGGAGGTTTCCTTTAGCAAGGGGTCTCTTAGTGTTGGTTCGGCTATTGACAAGTGGGGACTTGACATAGCTACTCTCAAGGAGTATACAGGAGGAAGTGAAGAGTCTGCAGATTTAGCGAATGCATTTCTTTCAATTCTGGAGAGAATTGAAGAGGTGTACAAGACAGAAAAACGTGAGGAGCTTGCAGCTCAACTTCCTGTCGCACGAGTCGTATTGGATTCTGTAGTTCGAATCGTTCCTAATCCCAAGGTGGCGCAGTCATACAGGATTCCATTGTTTTGGGATGGAAGCCCTGATTCGAAGATTGGGAAAAATCTCATGGAATGTAATGATACTGGACCTTGTATTTGCATGGTGGGGGACGTTCAACCGGATAGACACGCATCGACTGTTACAGCAGTGAGAATTTTCTCAGGCACTTTGGAGAGAGCGAAACCTCTGACGAATATGAGAACCAGAGAACAACGCAAATCGTTACAGATTGGGATGCATATGTCGAAGACTCGTGTAGATCTTTCTCAAGTTCCTGCGGGAAATTTAGCGTTTATTACAGGTCTCAGAGATATTGCGGTAGGAGATACTCTGATTGATTCTGAGGGTTTTAAGAATTCAAAAGATACAATTCATCCAATGAGTGCTCTTCAATACCCGACAGAACCAGTCGTCACTTATGCTATCGAGCCAAGGAAACTTGCAGAACTGGGGAATATCCAGGACCCCATTGAAACTTATGTCAAAACAGACCCAGCCCTTGAATTCGAAGTCAATCCAGAAACTGGTGAGATGCTGCTCTCAGGAGCAGGAGAACTTCACATCGAAATCACTGTCGAGAAACTTACCAGACAGGGGATTGACGTTATTCTCGGTAAACCAATGGTGCTTCTAAGAGAGCAACTCACAAGTGACGGCAGTTCTTGTTCAAGTGAAAACGAGAGTGTTAGTTCATTCACAATTCGAGCAATAATTGCAACTGAAGAAACTGCACCTGAAACCCTTGGTTCAGTAATAGACCAAGATCCAAAGTCAGCAAGCTGGATTGTGGATACATCAAACAAAATTAATCAGTTTGGCGATGAAGCTGAGTGGATTAAAGAAGCGTTCAGGACAATAATTCGTAATGGTCCCTCAAGCGGGGAAAGAATGCGAAGGTTGGGTCTATTAATTGAGCGCGCGACTTTTCGGTCAGAAGCACCTGAAACCTCGTGGAGAAACATCACACAACCTCTACTTGAAGCAGCTAGGGGAAGTGTTTTGTCAGGATCACCAATTGTTCTAGAACCATGGATACATCTTGAGATTAGCTCTCCTGAAGAACACGTTGGGACGTTGAGTTCAATTCTGTCCAAACGAAAAGGACAGGTCCTTGAGATAGATTCCGACAGATCACTCTTTAGAATTGATGCAGAGATTCCAGTGAGAGAGTCATTTGGACTTGCTAATGAGATTCGAACATCTACATCAGGATGGGCAACATGGGGCGCTCGAGCGGGAGGTTATCGAAACACAAAGAATTCCGAAATTCGCTACGATTGAGGTACGAACCTAGCGCCGTAGATAGAACCTTCTGTTCATGACCGTTCCAACCATAGAGAGTACACGGCGATTCACAAGAGAGATGCTGTCAATCATCCTCAAAGCACGAGTCAAGTTAGAGAACACTGCATTGAGGTAGGGTTGGGCTTCCACCATTTCTGATTGTTCAACCATCTGGAGATAAGCGTTGGCAATTTTGATCAACCCAAGCCAGTCTTCAGCTAGAAGATAATTGTACTGAGCCACCTCTACAACCACAGGATTCCCTGGAAACTTGCCTCTGTCGACGTATGCAGCATATTGAGTTTCCAATGCAAGTGCGAAGCGACGCAGAACCTTTGATAATGAAGAAGATGTTGCCTTGATGAACTCTGCGGACTCGAGAAATGATGGTTCTATTGAATTGACTTCTCCAAATGCAATGGCAGCCCCATAAAAACCGGTAGCTAATTCGGAATAGTCTTTGTTATCATAGAATGCTCTTATTGTCTGGACAAGGTAAGTTTGACCCAGCCAGTATTGAGCTAGAAGTGGATCAATACGCTGGACTGCGTCATCCACAGGTGGTTGGATCCGAACACCAATCTCGAGATTTAAGGCGTTCAAGTTTATTTTTGCGGTTGACAATGCTGCAACAAGTCCTGCAACATCAGCGAGAGGGGATGTGCTCTGGCTCATCATTTTGGATCGCTCAAGAAGGGTGCTCCATGAACCCTTTAGGAATGGTACTACCAAGGATACTCCATGGATAAACATTGACTCCCCATCCACTCTAACATCTATCAACATTCTATCTATATCGTCTAGGAGTCTCATGAGCCTCTGTGGAATGTTTCCGCCATGGCGAGTTAGCAACCAGACAACGTTGTATGTGGCAATTGCTACCTCTACAAACGCCCTAGTGTCGGTAGGCGAGAGGGGTATGTACTGTACCAGTATCTCACGAAGTGGGTCTTGAATGTCGACATCGGCTCTTTCAGTGGTTCGCATTTGAGAGAGCGCTAATCCCATCCGAGTTCCAATTAGTTCAATCTCTGAAATGCGACCCTCAGCAAAATGACCCTCTCGCAATTTCACAGCCTTTTCAAACGAGGTTAGACCAATTGGCCAAAACTCGTCACATTCAGTACCAAGACATAACCAACCAATTGCATTCTCTGTTCTAGCGACTTCAATATCAATATCGGGATAAAAGTTCTCTAGATCCCGAAGCAAATCCTTCGCTCCACTAAGAAATTCCATTGCTTTTATCATGTTGTCATGATCGCCTAATAGACCATGAGCGAAACCAAGACCAATCAGTGTCTTGAACACATGAATTTTCTGATAGGGAGTTTTCTCCTCAATAGTATCGAAAATCCTAAGCCCTAGTTGAAGCCGATCAATAGCCTGCGTTACCCCTTCACGCCAACCATTAGCTAAGATACTGGAACCAATCACAAGGTGAGCTAGACCCACTTGATCTCGTCCAACAAGACCTGCGTTTAGAGCTAAGTCATAGAGTTCTGCAGCTTTGTCACTAATATCACGTGCTACAGTGTAGGATACAGATTCATCTCGAGTTTCATTTACGCCAAGCTGGAGATTAACGGCTGCAAGCCACACTCTATCATTTTGTGCATGCGCGTCCTTCTCTAATTCCTTAAGACTTTCTCGAGCATCTCCAAATAGATGGAGTTCTGTGAGGACACATGCATGGTCAAAAGTCACCTCAAATGCGAAATCTTCCAGACCAGTTTCATGGCTTATCTCCATCAGCCTGTTGAGTAATAATTCGGCGCCTTCAAAGAATCCTTCCTGAATAAGAATCCAAGCGAGACTGTGAACTTCGAATAAAGCAAGATTTGTTGTCCCGTCATGACGTCGATCATAGATCGCATTCAGTGTCATGAGTACCTCATCAGCCAAGAAAGGGAGCAGAGGTCGAAGATTGAGCCGTATTGAAGCACTAAGGGATTGTGAAAGCTCGCCGAGGAGATCAATAAGATTGGGGATTGCTTCAATATCTGGAAGAATCTCACACTCAGACCGTCTGTGACTATTCGTATATCTCGTGTCAAGTAACAGAAGTAGTTCAGGAACTGCGCGATTCTTGTGGAATGACAATCGAATTGATAGTTCTGTAAGCTTTGCACTAGCTAGTCCAGGTCGACGAAGGATTATTTCCTCAATAGCGCGTGCAATATCGAAGAGAGTATTAGCCTCATCATTGTCGTTGAATGTGATGTTCTGAACTGCTGAGAGTCCATCATCGAGAGACATGTTTGCGCAGAGTATGTCTCTCAGTGTAGCTACCAGCATTGTTTGCAATAGAGCCGCTCCTATCAGACTCTGCTCGCTATTCATGCTTTAAAGGTTTCACAAAAAACAGTCATCTTTGAATTACAAAATCATGCCATTCACGAGAGGTGTCAGTCCCTCTCATGCGCTCCATCCTAAGCTGATGTGTTGGTATTGGACTGCTGTCATCTATTCTGAACCTTAGAACTGCATCAGCAAGGTAAGAAAATGTGGCATAGGTCTTCTCGTCATGAACGCCTTCCTCGAGGACATACATAATGCTGTGAGAACTTTGTTTGATTCTGCCGCTAAGACGTTGTACCGCTCTTGGCATCGTAGCAGGACTGGAGTGTAATATCAAGGTGGAAAGACTATCAATGACAACGCGTGCCACTACAAGGTTCTCTAAGACCTCTGACAAAACGATTCCAAGTTCACTGATGTCATCTACTTTTGCCAATGATCTCGCAGGACCAGTCGTTGGAGCCCCCATTCGTTCTGAGTATCCATCAATGAAGACAAACTGACCTGATGCTTCTTGCTCTTCAATGGTCCAGCCATGACGACTCATGTCATTGCGAATGACTCTTGGAGATACATCAGTGGTGACAAAGACTGCAGGAAATCCTGATGCAATCCCTTCAGCAAGAAATGCCTCAGCATAAGAGGTCTTTCCGGACCCAAGTGGACCCACCAACATATACGATACTTGTGTAAGCTGACCAAACTTCACAAGATCACTGATCATAGGAGTAGCTTTTGCTGGGGGTTGTATCACCCTCTGTGAGTCCTGATTCTCAACCACTTTGTGGGCCTCGCAATATCACGGGTTAGACCCCGGGACTAATCTCCCCAGGCCATACTCGGATTCCTTCTTCTGTTATTCTCATGGAATGGATTCTTGAACTATGTTTCGAGCCTCTCAATTTGAGAACCTCAATTGAACGAGAACGTGAAGTATCACTTATCTTCTCGTTATAGAGTACAATGACACCCGAGGCTAAGAAAGCTTCGATATCAAAAACGCCCAGTCCCTGATGATGGGCAGGTATCTCACTAGTCAGAAGGAGAGTACATCCAGCCCTCGTGATGTTAGCTGTGAGCTTGAAGAATTCCTCACGAAGGATATCCCGACTTCTAAACTTGTAAGCCATGATTGAGAGTGTGTCGAGAACGACACGCTTCGCACCAAGTTTCTTCACATGATTCATGATAATTGCCTCCAATCCTGAGAGGTCAAAGCTAGGATATTCACCGATAGTGACAGGAGTCACTTCTTTAGAAGGTGACAAGTCAACTAACGAGATTTTCTTTTCCTTCACAAGCTTATCGAGGTCCATTCCAAATCGAAGCATATTCCTCTTGATAAGGTGAGGAGGTTCTTCGAGAGTCACGAACACCCCGGGCTCGTTATATTCAGTGGCACCCTTGTAGATGAACTGGGTAGCAAGAATGCTCTTTCCAGTTCCAGCTTTTCCTGCAATAAGGATCGTGTCCCCTCTAGGAAAGCCGCCCTCGATCAGCTCATCGAGACCAGGAATACCAGTCTTTACTCGTTCTATTTTATGGTCGCTCATTTTGACCCATCCTTCTTTTTCGTCATTACTTTGGCTCCGAGAACCATCTTCATCAGCAGGTCCGGTTCAGGGATACCGGTCACCGATACTCCTCCAATCATCACTGTTGGTAGAGCAAAGATACCGAACTTTTCAGCAGCTTCTGGAGTCTCACTGACGTTGATCACCTTCAGAGTGAACACGTCAGCGCCAAAGTCTTCAATCGTTTCTCGAATTACTTCTTCTGCTCGCGGACAGAACGCACATGTGTCAGACTTGAAGAAGACAACCTCAATCTTCTTGGGTTCGTCCTTCTTTTTTGACGTTTTGCGTTTTTTCTTATCCGCCAAATGGTAGCACTCCTAGATTTGAGAAACGGCAAGGTTCCAAGCAATGTTGTTCACTTGAATGTTGTTGTAATATCAGTACTTCAGCAGACGTTTGATCCTTGTTGCTGCCTTTCCTATTGGTCGTGCATGATAGCGGACTCCACGAGGCATGACAGCAGCTAGAATCAGTGCTTGTTTCCCACTTGGCCCAATCTTCTTGAAGACTGCTTTGCCCTGAGTGCATCGAAGACTGATGTCTCGAATGTCTCCAAGCATCAGTTCTTTCCGTACTCTCTCAGCCGAATCCGAGATAAAACCGGAAACTGCTGCAACAACATCCCGATCTACACCAGAAGAAACTGCTGAAGCAATAGAAAAGCCGTCTTCTCTCACGAGAGCTGAGAGTTTGAACCCACCCTCCTTGTTCATCTGTTCAAGGATCTTTGGAAGCGCACCATAGTCAGGACGACTCATCATAATTCTCTCCAGTAACTCAGCGGTCTACACTCGAATTATTCGTTTCCCTAATAAACCATGTGAGATTGAATCAACGACAGTAGAGATTTAAATGTCCTCGACCTCACGTCATGTGTACGAGTATGAGTGACATGCCTGCTGAATTCCGCTACAAGATCGTCATGTTAGGTGACGGTGCAGTAGGCAAGACTGCCATGACCACTCGCTTCACTCAGAACTTCTTTGATTCCGACTACAAACGCACCATCGGGAGTGACTTCGCAATCAAGAGACTCACCCTCGAGGATATTGATGCTAAAGTGACGCTGCAGGTATGGGATCTCGCAGGTCAACCCAGATTCGAGTCAGTAAGACAGGGATTCTATAGGGGAGCCAGAGGAGGCCTCTTACTTTACGATGTGACTCGACGACGGACATTTCTGAATGTTGAGAACTGGAAGGAAGAAGCCTTCAAGAATCTGAAGAACGAGATTCCAATAGTCTTAGTAGCAAACAAGGTGGATCTCGAGGACAGTAGAGTTGTCGCTCCAGAAGAGGGTGAGGAGTTCGCAAAGAAAAACGGATTCATCTACGTCGAATCAAGCGCACTGACTGGAGAGAATGTTGAAGAAGCCTATGCTAATCTTTGTAGGACAATGATTGAAGGTACAAAGAACTCAGACCAGAGCAAAGCTATCTAGCAATCATTACGTTTTCCTAGTGGTCCCTTTCAACAGACCTAATTCACGTTTACATTGCCAAACCAGATAGAAGATTTTCTTGGTTGCCAAGGTTTCTTCATCATAGTTTGCACAGAGATTCTCAAACTTCTGAACAAGCCCGTTTCTTGATTCTGGACTTAGAGTGGATTTGATTTCATTCAGAAGGTTCTCAAAGGGAGCTATAGCCGCTGCTAGATCAGTCACTTCCCAACGGATGATAGCACCGGTATCATCAGCAGTCAGGAAGGATGATGTCTTAGGATACCACTCAATTCCATCAATCCCACCAATAGTTGTCGCTTCACCTTGAATCGCTAGTTTCTCGGTATCCCAGAGGTAGATGGTCTTATCACTTGAACCAGAGGCGAGATACTTACCGTCCTCACTGAAAGATAGTGCTCGAACCTCTGTGTTATGACCCTGAAGAATATGTTCTACCTTCATGGGTGTAACAGATGAGTCCCAGAGAATCATGTGAAGATCAGATGACCCTGATGCAAGTTGTGACCCATCAAAAGAGAACCTTACTTGCTGGACTGCTGCACGGTGTTCATTATGTCGATGAGTCATTTCGCCGGAGTTTGCATCCCACTCACATATGTTGGCATCAACAGATCCAGATATAATTCGATTACCCTGAGGATCCCAATCACATGTCACCACATAGAAGCCATGCCCCTTCAAATGATGGAGTCTAGATTGGTTTTCAAGGTCCCATGTCATGAGTGTTGTATCACCACTTCCAGAAACCAACTCGTTACCATCAGGAGAGAATGCAAGAGCCAATACAGGATATTCATGGCCCTCCAGTGTACCAAGACACTCTCCAGTTCTGATGTCCCAGAGCTTCACAACACGTTCAACACTACCAGATGCAAGAATGTCACCTTTTGGACTGAAGGCAAGTGATGTACAAAGAAATTCATCCTGCATCTTTTGCATCTCTTCTCCATCTTCAGCGGCATAGAGACGAATACTACGGTCTTGTAGTGCGGCAGCAAACATCCGTCCTACCCGATTCATAGCAAATCGACGGGTGACCTCAGACCCATGTTCAGCCTGGGCTTTCAGGATTATTGGTTTCAGGAATATTGAGGGCTCTTGACTCTCCATTAGCGTCACTCACAAAACCGTTTCTAATGGCTCGAGGCTTTAGACTGCGTAAAAGTCTTGTTGATACGTCTTTCAGGACAGCTTCAACTGAGTCCAACTGCACTACGTCGAACTGTCACATCGCAATAACCATTATCTACTGTCAAAACTGGCATCATAAAGAGGATGACCTTTGACCGAAAAAGACGACCGGACTGTATCTTCAGCTTTGGGTGGAGGAGAATCGGTCAGCCGTTTGAGGAAGGCAATGAAGAAGGTCATGGGAAAATCTGATGATCTTGTGAGTAAGATGCTGTCCAATCTGACCAGCATCCAAGCTTGCAAGGACGCAGCTCTCACGGGAGATGATGACATCAGATTATTGGCAGTCTGCAGACTTGGGGAGTTCGGTGCTGAAGCTTTTGATGCCCTAGATATTTCTCTCAATGATGATAGCCCCTTGGTTCGTACAGCGGCTGCGGGGATGTTGGCATACACGGAAGACAAAGCTGCAATTGGGATACTAAAACCATATCTTGCTGATAATACCGAGACTGTAAGAGATGCTGTAGAATTCTCACTAGGTTGGCTTGACAAACGTGCAAAAGAGAAAGATCACGGTACACAGATTCCTGAGAAATGGGAGAATCCTGCACAGATCCTTCTGGACACTGATGGGATTCCCTTGAAAACCTCAGAAGAAGTTGAGGTTGTTAGCACCTATACAGCTGCTCCAGAGAGTCTTGAGTTTGGACTAGCTATTCAGAATAATCATCTTGAACCCATTCATGAGGTTTCAGTCAAAGTCTTGATGTATCCAAAAGAGAGCCTGGAACCTCTCGACCCGTTAAGCCAAATTATTGAAAAAATAGAGCCAGGCGGATTTGAGGCGTTAATCTTCGGGTTCAAAGTGACTAACGAATCTGTAGAGGGCGAGTTTGTCACATCAGTTCATTTCATTGATTCAAAAGGTGAAGATGTCGCAGCAATCTCAGGTAACATCTTTGCGAGATCACTTTTTGAACAATTGCTGCCCCTCGAGATAACTCCTGAAGAACTTCTTAGTCTGAAATCCGAAATGAAGGAATGGAACAGAGAACACTCCTTGGCTGTTGAAGCAAAAGAGCTATTTGACACCCTGAAAGAGCTCTTCCAAAATTGGAATCTCCATCCCGTACAGTCAGAGAGTACTGAAAGGGAGAATGTGTTCATGGGTGTTGTTTCGGGCATGGCAAAAGGAAGAATACATGACAACAAGTTAGCAGTGACCCTTACTGTCGTTGGTCGAGTAAAGGATGATCTATCAAAACTACGAATTGATGTTCTTTCTGAGGACCCAGAAATACTACACACTATAGCAAGTGTACTCTTTGAAGCAGTTCAACGAAAACTTGGCGTTATTGAGATTGATGACTAGTTATTATGCTAGTCCACCAGCCTCGAGGATCTTGATTGCTAATTCTAGGAATGATGCTTCTACGTTGAGACCGGTCTTAGCAGAGGTTTCTAGGAATGAAGTGATAACACCATGAGAGGCAATCTTGTTCGCAAGCTGTTGACCCTCCTCAGTGGTAACAATTGTCTGTGCCATGACAGGATTGTCCTTGAACTGGTCGCGAAGGTCGGTCTTGTTGGCGATCAAAACAATGGGGATTTTCTTACCAGCGTTTGTCCAACACTCATCAACCCAATTCATGAGATTATCAAAGGACTTTCGCTCCACCGTGGAGTAGACAGCTAGTGCTCCCTGTGCACCCTTGTAGAAAGTTGAACGAACGCTCTTGAAGTGCTCCTGGCCAGCTAAGTCCCATATCTGAATACTCACATCATGACCGCCCTCGAGTGACATCTTCTTGACAGCGAAGTCTGCACCAATGGTGATCATATAGTTAGCCCTGAAGCCTTCTCCCATGTAGGTCCTACGGAGACTGGTCTTACCAACGCTTCCGTCTCCCATCAATACAACCTTGAACAGTGCAGTGACCATGATTTGTCACCCGAACGGTGGAGTGTCTCGCGGACACTAGGGCGCTATTTGATATTTCCGCTATTTGAGTCTATGCCGATTGAATCTAATGATAAAATTGGATGATGGGCAAAAAAAATAAGAGATGCTGTAAATATCTCCAACGGAGGTTTCGTATTGAGTTCGGGGTATAATAGATCTCTGGTTGGAGTGTCTGTAATTATTGTAATTGGAATACTATTAGTGGGAACGGGAATGTTCCTCTTTTTGATTGAGATGCCAACAGATCCCGGGAACACAACTACGACTACTACAACACCAACTAGCCCAACAACTACAACACCTCCTCCTCCTGCGCATAATCCATATCAGGTAGCCATTGTCTTCGCTACAGGAGATCTTGGTGACAAATCAATAAATGATGCGTGTTATAGTGGTGCAGCGCATGCATTTTCAGACTTCAACGTCAACTTCACTTATACTGAACCGACTTCGGTATCTGAATACGAAACGTATCTGAGAGGGTTTGCAACACATACAGGATATCTTGAACCCTATGATCTCATCATAGGCGTAGGTTTCGACCAAGAGGTTGCATTACAAACTGTTGCAAACGAATTTCCAGGTCAAAAATTCGCAATTGTTGACGTGTTCATTGATCCCATTGTGTATCCCAACGTTGCATCATTGCTCTTTGATGAGCATGAAGGTTCAGCTCTCGTTGGTGCAATTGCTGGTCTAACAACCACTACTAACAAGATTGGTTTTATTGGCGGAATGGATATTCCATTGACAAATAAGTTCACCGCGGGATATGTCTTTGGTGCAGGTTACACCAATCCAAATCTAAACGGCACTGCTAATATCTGGGCTAACTTTACTATTGCCTACACAAATGATTGGTTTGACACAACAGCAGGTAAGACTTTGGCGGATGGTATGTACGATGCTGGTGCAGACATAATCTTTGCAGCTGCAGGTCGTTCAAGTCTGGGTATATTTGACAGTGTCAAGGATAAGAACATCACTTCTAGTGTCCCTCTCTGGTGTATAGGTAATGACGTACCACAGATGTACATAGGTACGGCAAACCCCGATAATCCTGTCGCTCCGACACTTTGCCTTACTTCAATGTTGAAGCGTTTTGACGTTGCCGTTTATACAATCATCGAAGAGTGGGTTGTTGATGGTACTTGGAACACAGGTTACAACCTTCTTCATGTCTTTGGCCTCGCAAATAATGGTGTAGGTTATGAAGTCAATACTGATCTTTTGACCCTTGACCCAGCAATCGTTGCAGAAGTTGAAGCCTTCAAGGCACTCATCATTGCTGGAACTGTCGTAGTTCCAGATGCAATCTACTGGATTTGATGAGCGTTTACTTTCGGGAAACTGCCCCCCTCAGACTCGTACGTTTGGACGGACTAAGGAGCCCCATAAAATCCACAATCAGCGGGGGTGTAACATACTGGGCCAACAGTCTGGAGACCGTTCTCTGGCACTGCGGGTAACGCCACTAAGAGGATGAAACCTGTGGGACGAACAGTCCGCACCTATAGAGATGCGGTTAGGATTGAGGAAGCAAGATGGAAGGACTTCAGGCGGACACTTAGACCGTCCCAGAGAGAACGTTTTGACCGAATATTTGACTATGCAAGAGGGTTTGCAGATGCGGGTACAATGATGGTGACACCACGCATCATTGAGGTCATTCTGACATCTGCAATCTTGGAGATGCTCGGTGAGCTTGATGAGATCAAGGGGAAGGTTCAGGTCTTGGAGGAAAAGATCGAGGAGAACACCCCCTGATGAAGAAGACTGGATGGCTCTTGGACTGTAGCGTGGACAGAGAGAAACAGGCACTGACCCTCTGGATCAAGAGCGAGGGGAAGACCAAGGGCTATACCTATCGAGGATTTCATCCCTCGGTGTATGTCAGTACAAACCTGATGAGAAGTATGGACTGGAGTGACAATGACATCCTGCGGGCGATATTGGAACATCCCAAAGTGGTACGCTCAGAGATTGTGCAAAGATTCGCCAGTGTCTATGATGTTGACAAAACCCCAGTGCTGCAGGTGTTCACTACACCAGATGCGCAGCGAGAGGTGGCAGGAGACCTCGAGAAATTGCCCGGAGCCACAGTGTTTCATGCAGACATTGATCCGGTTCATCAGTTCTTCATTACTAAGAACATGTTTGCCTTTGGACGCGTTGCGTTTGAACTGAAGGGGGATGAGATTGTCGACATCGAGTGTCTTGACAAGCGTGAGGACCCGGAGTATGAGATTCCCGAACTCGAGGAGTTGGGATTCGAGGTGTTCGTCGACACAGAGCAGATCTTCCCCAAGATGGAGGACAGAATACACCACATCGAAGTCTACTACAGAGGAGACACCATTCACATCGAGGACTATGAAGAGCGCAGTATTCTCTACAGATTTCAGAGTGTCATCGACAAAATAGACCCTGATGTGATAACAACGAGAAGAGGTGATGAGAGCCTCTTCAGATATCTCAGTCTGCGCGCGAAGGCAAATGGAGTCGAACTACGACTCTCGCGGGATGCCACACCTCTGAGGGTCACCTACAGAGAGCCTCAGTCGTTCTGGCAGTACAACCGGATTGTGTACAGGTCCGGAACACAAGTAACGTTGAACGGGAGGATTCACATTGACAGAGGAAAGACAGGTATGCACTTCTTCTCACCTGTGGGACTGGAGGGTGTCGTGGAGAGCTGCCGGCTTGCGCTGGGTCGACCGCAGAGAGTTTCACGGATGACAATTGGCGCAGTGAATGCAGCGGTGCAATACTATAATGCCTTCAAGATGGATATCCTCATTCCACCTGTCAAACGAAACCCAGAGTTTCTCAAATCACTCAATGAACTGGCAGCAATCGACAGAGGCGGCTTGATTCTTCAACCACGGCCAGATATCTACGAGAATGTTGCTGAGTGCGACTTCTCATCGATGTACCCAACCCTCATGGTCAACAAGAACATCAGCCCAGAAACAATCTGTACGCGAACTGACTGCCCCTACGGCGAGCAGTTCTGCATTAAGGTCCCTGAGCTGAGTTTCAAGATCTGTACTCACAAGAGGGGGATCGTATCAGAGTCACTAGAGTTACTTGTCAGTAGAAGGATGAAGTTCAAGGATCTGATAGAGGGGGGTGAAGATGCCAAGAAGTACGAGTTTGTTCAGAACACACTGAAGGGGGTTTTGGTCTCGTGCTTTGGATATCTTGGCTTCAAGAACGCAAAGTTCGGGCGGGTGGAGGCTCACACTGCAGTCACTGCATTTGCAAGAGATGTCCTGCTTAGGACCCAAGAAATTGGAGAAGAGATGGGACTTGAGATGTTACATGGCATTGTGGACTCTGTCTGGCTGCAGGCTGAGGGAGAGGTCGATTACGACAATGTGGCCGAGTTCTGTGAGCGTGTGACCAAGGATGTTGAGATTCAGATGTCACCCAAAGGGGTCTATAGATGGATGGTCATCCCGTCCTCTCGTCTACACCCCTCAGTTGCTCCATTGAACCGGTACTATGGCGTCTACAAAAATGGAGGAATAAAGACTCGAGGAATTGAAACCCGCCGGCGTGACACATGCCTGTATGTTGGAGATTGTCAGAAAGAGATGATCAAGACCCTTGCACATGGTCGGAACAAAGCAGGTTTTCTAGAACAGATACCAAGTGCACATGCAGTTTGTCAGGAATACATCGACAGGCTCCACGATGACAATGTTGACCTCAGAGACCTGATTCTCAATTCCACACTCACACGAAACCCACATGAGTACCGTGCCACATCAAGGGCGGCAGTGGTTGCCCAGCAGTTGGTCAAGGCAGGTCGAGAGTTACATGCTGGTCAAAAGGTTCGATATGTGATGACATCTGCAGACTCAGAGAACTCCCTACGTAGAGTGCGCGCACTAGAGATGTTCGATGAGTCAACGAGATATGATCCTGAGGCATATTCGAAACTCTGTAAGCGTGCTTTTGAGAGCCTCATACCAGTACAGTACCTCAACTCGAAACTGGATATGGATTCTGATCAGACAGTCCTTCTCACAAATTAATGACAGGTCTACTCGGTCACTGCATGAGCTTGCATTGCAATCCGTGGTCTCAATTCACGTACGGGAATTCCGGTGTCTTTTGAAACTCGGAGGACATCATCGGCTTCGGGTTTTATGCTCAGAATACTACCATCCACACTTCGAGAGACCTTCACGCGAACCATGTATTCATTACCATCAATCTCGAAACTGCAGACAATGGTTTCACGTGCAGCCTTGAGTCGTTGCCAAGTAGTATAACGAACCCCAATTGCGCCGAGATTCTTCATCATCACATCAGCAATACTTTTCAATCCAGCTTTTGCAGCGATTACTTTGACGATATAACAAGGTCTATTCTTCTTACCCATGGCAGGTATGATGGTCACATCATAGGCGAGTCCCTCAGCAAGAAGGGTATCAAACAATGTACCTAATGTTTCACCATCAACATCGTCAACGTTGGTTTCAATGACTATGACGTCA
>MEHG01000031.1 GCA_001940705.1 Candidatus Thorarchaeota archaeon AB_25 | reverse complement strand
GTATTATGATTTAGTCGCTGGAAATGGTATCCACAAGGAAGTCAAGTTTCAGAAGTCCAATGGTGTGCTTGAGCTTTATCGTATACGTGAACTTATCGACAACATTCCTGTGTCTGGGTTGAATATTGGACTGATCTCATCATCTCCTGAAACGACTCCTACCACCTCAACTAATACTTCACCAACATCAAACACATCCATTCCTCCAATGAATCTCATCATTATTACTGCTAGTGGAAGCGTCGCAGTATTAGCTATCGCGATATTTGCCATCAGAAAGCGAGTATAGCTGAACCTGACCAACTGCCATCTCGAAAGCCTAATAAGCGGACCAAAGGCTCGATGCCGAGTCAGGTGAATAACCGATGAGTTTTGATATTATCGCTGAGCCAACAGTAAAATCCCCCCGAGATGGTCGCCCTAAGAGGGGTCGTGGTTTTAGCAGTGAAGAGACTGCTCAAGCAGGTCTTACCATAAATGAAGCTCGGCGTATGGGACTGATTGTGGACCTTCGAAGAAAGACAGTTCATCCCGAAAACGTAAAAGCTCTCAAGCAGTACATGAAGGATCTCGAGAAACTAGTCGCTTCTTTGGCTGAAGAAGATAAACCAGCTAAAGTCAAAGATGTCGCTCCAGCTGATGACCTAGCATCGCTTCGAGCTGTCAAGAAGACTGAAGTTCCAATGCTTGTGAAAGCTGGCATCAAGACCTTCGAAGATCTTGCGTATTGTGACATTACTAAGGTCGCCAAGAAAACAGGTATTGATGAGAATCGGATTACTGCTATGGTCAAAGCCGCTCTCAGAAAGGTGTAGAGCAAATCCTGACCATGCCTTGGGGGATGAGTGAGTTGGACTATACTCGACTCATTTCAACCCTGAATAATCCTCCAAAGGTGAAATACCCAGTAGTGCTTCCTGACTTCTTTGTGGACCACTTCGTTGTGTTTGAAAAGCTAGATCGTTTACTAGATGGCTTGAAACGACTTGCCGAACAAGGCGGTGGCAATCTACTTGAAAATGAGCAGTTCCTTCGAAGAGGCGGTAATGCAGTAAATACAGCATCTGCTCTACTATCTCTGGGTCTTAACCCAAGGCTGATAGTCACAACTGACGAGTATGGCGCATCACTGCTGAAGGCACTTGTTGATTCTGAAATGGATTTGAGTCACATTCACACTGATGGTCGACTCTCTTCTACAGTTTCAATTGAAACTGAGCATTCGGGAAGAAAGGTCAATCTAATGGTCAGTGATAGTGGATCCGCTTCTGAATTTGCGTTCTCTGACCTTACTGAGAATGATATTGATGTCATTGAAGGCAGTGGGATCGTTGCACTGGTCAACCTGAATCACAATAAAAAAAGTGCAGAGCTAGCTCAAGACCTTTTCCAGATGACAAAGGAGTCATCTACAGCTAAGACATTCATAAACATGGGTGACCCGTCAGGAAATCCCGAAATAGTCCCCCAACTTGTTGACCGTGTTTTCAAAACTGGTTTAGTGGATATTGTCGGTCTGAATGAAAATGAAGTGGGATGGATAGCCCAGTCATTGACTGGTGACCAAGAACGCTGGAAGAATATGCCCACAAAACCCGAGCTTTGGCTCGAAGGTGCTCAGCTGATTGCAAAAGAAACTGGAGTCCGAATTGATCTTCACACACCACATTATGCTGCAACTATTGAAGGAGATGCAATGACTGCCATTCCAGCATTTGCTGTTGAGAGCCGTGTGGTATGCGGGGCAGGAGACGCATGGAATGCTGGTGACATCTATGGTTCACTCCTTGAACTTCCCCCATTAGACAGACTGACTCTTGCTAATGCAACGGCCTCACTCTATGTGTCCTCCCTTTCAGCAACTCATCCACAATTACCTGATATAGTGAAATATTTAGAGTCAGCTCCTCTCCTTTCAGGAGATGGTACAAAGTTACTTAAAGTTCAGTGACTTGCGTATCACTGGTACATGCAACACTTGGTTAGGTGTATGACAATTGAAACTAGAACGAGTGCTAACGAAACTGAAATTCGATGAATCAGTTAATGGATATGCACTCATTACTAGCGATGGTCATCCCTTCCTCTCCTTTTCGTTACCAGATGAAGTACTACCACAAATCAAAGGCACACTTCGTATACATGGATCCGATTTGAGACTCGTTAACATCATGACTGGGGAGGGAACTGTTATCCTTGCCAGAGTTGATCCTCGATGGATACTAGCGGTTCTATTTGAACCTGATTTCCAACTCGGTGGTGCACTATCACGGACTAAAGCAGTTGTTGATCTTCTCCAGCAAGTTGACTTACCTCCACCCCCAGCTGGCATAGCTGAAGAAGAGGAGGTTATTCCTCTAGTTGAGGAAGAACCGTTAGCTGAAATGGAGTCCGCCATGACTAATGAATCTGTCATGGAAGAAACAACAACTATCGAGCCAATTGAAACAATGCCAGCAGAAACTCCAGATGAGCCGCCTAAAGTTCCAGTTGATGTCCGATATGGATGTGTTGTTCACAGAGGCGAGAACTACAAAGACTCAGTGACTCTGGATACTAAGCTGAATGTCGCCATAAAGAAGGAGTTTGCCAATGTGGGCATTGATATCCTTCTAGTTGTTGACGAAAAAATGACTGTCTACAGATTAGCTGAGCACTTGGCTAGAGCTGTTGACAAAGTCATCAGTATTGTGAAATGGTGTATTTCCCAAGATATTCTTTGGGTTGAATGTCCCGAGGAACAGGAAACAGCCCAAAAGGAAATCATAGAGTTGCCTTTGTTTGAAGGAAAGATCGACAAAGTCAAGAAAAAACATCGACCTGTACTTGAGTTATGTGACGGAAGGACGACATTACAAGAGATTGCCACCGAACTTGGAATTCCCTATTTCGAAGCGTTGCAGAGCGTGGTTCCATACCGCGGGAAAACGGTTAAGTTCATACGTACGGACAAATTGTCAAGATTTTGATAATGGAGGATAAGTAATAATGGGTGTAAAAGGAAAGATTGCCTGGAACTTCATGACCGACAAGGTGTCGGAAGTTCTGTTTCAGGCTACCTATCGAGAGCTGATGAACCTTCTAATGAGCACTAGTGAAAATGTAGATGAAATAAATCGAAAGATGAAAGACATCGGTTTTCGGGTTGGAGAAACATTGCTGATGGATTATGCTGACAGAATTAGAGCACATGCCGGACAATTTCATGAGTTTGCCAATACCCTACAACTTGCATACAAGGTGAACTCTGGACAACAATTCACAGACATCCAGATAAGCGAAGATCGGAAAACCATCAAATTCACTGATGCAGATTGTCCGATATGTGCTGGTGTCCATATCACAGACATGCCTGGGTTACAGTACTGCGTCATCGTGAGTGGCGTGTTTGATGCTGTCATGAAATTGAGAGGATTTCAGGCTGAGAGTTTCCAAGAGTCTTGTAGAGCATTGGGCGACGAGAACTGTACTTGGACACTAGCTCTTCGATAGGTTTTCATCTCTACTGCACTAGATTGACAGCTACCTGTCTGGCATAGGTATAAAACCTAATACCTAGAAATAGAGGTATAGAACGACTATACATGGAGGACCTCAATTGGGTCAAGGATTAGGCACGCTGCTAGGATTAATCACAGCATTCGCAATAACATTCATAGTAATGACATTCGGGGTCTATATGCCCAACGATCTTATTGCATCAACCATCGTAGATGATTTTCTCGTTTTCAACGATCTTGAACTTAGATTAGCTGTGGTCGGTACAATACTATATCCAGCTCCAGCTTTTCTTGGTTCAACTAGTTTAGGGAATCTGGTAATGTATGGTGCTCCAGGCGCAACCGTTCTAATGTGGCTTGCATGGGGTACAGCTGGTCTTATAGCTGGTCTGTTTACCAAAGAGATTCTACCCGGGATTCTTTCAGCAATCTTCGCTGCGGTCATAGGAGCTTTTCTCACTTGGCTTCTCTTCTTTGCAGTTTCCCCTGGCTTCGATCTCATGGCCATCTTTCAACAGGGGTCTCTTCTGATTATGCAAGCTTCACTTGAAGGGGTAATATACCCTGCAATTGCATGTGCAATCGGAGGCCTTCTAGGTAGTGCTATAACTAGAGCCCGATAGTTAATTCTCACTTGATTTCAATGCTCTACCACATTCAGAGCATAACAAAGGATTAGACTTGAAAACAGCTCCACACTCACACACTGTCTCAATCTTAGTAGGAATTGGGAGTTCAGATTGTTGTCCTATTCTGTCGAATAACATAGCTGTTGGGATTGCAGTGGGCAATGCGAGAACAGACAGAATCAATGAAGTCACGAATTGAGAGAGAAGATCGAAGTTCCTGCTAGCACTACCCCAGAATGCTGAGTCCAGAAGAAGTAAAGACCCGAGTGCAAAAATAGCATGGATTAGACCTACCCATAAGGCTGATCTTACAGTGTTCCACCCTGCCTTTGAGAATGGACCAATTATGACTCCAATTAGAAACCATATAGCAATATACTGAGTAACAAGCACAGCTGTGAGAGGATTGAATAGAGTGGATTGAAGCGCACTACTTCCAGCTAGGAGGAACCAAATCAAGTTAAACGGCTCAGGATAAGGTGGTTGTTCAAGTCCCAATAGGAGTACAATTGCAAATGAACCAATTATGATTGCCACCAAGCCGCTAAGGAAATTCCTCATAATGATTTCTCGACAGATACGATTCCCTCTTAACCGTTATTGACGGACTTTTCATGAAGAATACACCCTTCGCTACCGCAATCCTTTTCAGACGACCTTTGGCAAATACCACGTCCAAGCTGGATTTGGTCGGACCCTAACTCGTGAGGTGTACGCAATGTCCAAAGATTTGGAGCGAGCATTATCAAAACTAAGATTTGATGACCAGGTTTTAGGCTATTCCTTGATGACAAAGGACGGTAGACCCTTCGTCAGTTTTGCTTTTCCGGATGAGCTGTTTCCACGTGTCAAGGATAGCATTAACCTTTACAAAACTGACCTGCGCCTCATGACAATTGACACCGATCGTGGATTAGTGGTTCTGGCTCCAGTTGACGATAATTGGATTTTGACAGTTCTATATGTACCCGAACTCCAACTTGGCTTGGCAATCGCTAAAACTAAGAATATCCTGCGTTTGCTAGAAGGAATTGAGCTCCCACCTCCTCCTGAGGAATTCGAAGAATCTGTTGAGTCGAACCTTCAGGTATTAGAGAGCATTGCTATTAAGGCAGCCTCTGTCGAAACAACAGAACCTGCCGTGGCAGATGTCAAAGCTGCTGTTTCACCACCAGTTGAAGAAACACCTGCAACTCCTGTTGAAGAGCAACTACCGCCAGATGCATTCAGTGTACAACCTGCGACTGTACCAACTAGAGGTTCTCAGTATTCAAGAGCACTTTCTCTTGACTCTGAACTCTATACTGAGATGAAAAACCTATACCGGAATTTTGGTTTCGATGTTCTCATGCTCGTAGATGGTCAAATCAATGTGGAAAAGATTGCAGATTCAATGTTTCAACCAAATAATCGAGTCATAGACCTTCTAAAATGGGGTGCGTCAAAAGGCATCGTAAATGTACCCCAAATCTCTCCTGATGAAGAGATCGCTGTTGAATCGAAAGGCACAATGGGTCGATATGTAAAATGTCCTCGCTTCGAGGGAGATATGGAAAAAATTGAGAATAGTGATCAGAGCATCATCAGACTGTGTGATGGCTCTCGAACGACAGAACAGATTGCTGAGTCATTAGATATTCCATTACCAAAGGTTGTCCAGACCGTCGCCAAATACAGGAAGCATGGTCTAAAGGTGATTGGAAAAACCCTGTAATGCTTGAAAAGGTGCGATGAGAATGCCCAAGATAGAGAATCCATTACTAATTAGCCTCTACTCATATTATGTTGAGAAGACACTGTCGGAAACAAAAAGCATTGAGGAAGCAAATCAAAGGTTACGAGAACTCGGAAAAGAAATCGGTCAACAGGTGTACCTCAATACTGAGATAGTCGAGAAGACGAAGGATAATGTCGCCACCCGTGAGGATGTAGCAAAACTGATTGAAATTATCTACAAGGTCTTATTTGATAAAAAGCCTAACGATATTGATATGAAGAGTGCTCGTGGTTCAGTACGGATAACAGACGATGATTGTGTCTGGTGCCAAGAAGTAAACCTAGAAGGAATGCGTGGCTTTGGATATTGTGAGGTCTTTAGTGGAATACTTGAGGCAGTACTTGAATTCAAGGATGTCGATGCAAAAGTATTCCAAGAGATGAGCAAAGCTACCGGTGCAGATTCCTGCATTTGGAATGTCCGATTGGTCTAAGATATCACACACACACATAAAGCTCATATCATTCAATTCTTCAACACTCAGTGAGAACGAGGCCTAGGAAATGGCTAAGCAAGAAAAGGTGATTCCCTGGTGGCAGAGTCGTCTGAAGGAACGTGACTTAATGACTGCGTTCTTTGCTAAGACGTGGAACAAGCTTGGCAACAGAATCAAAGTTATGTTCCCTGATAGAGTCAGAGACCTCTATTACTCTGCTGGACGTCTTGCAGGACTTGAGGCACAGAGAGAGTACTTCAAAGTCGGAAAACAGAAACCTCCTGGTGATTTCAAGGGTATTATAGAGTTCATCAAGATGGCCCTTGAAAGACTGATTGTTCCTTTTGGTGACATTAGAGTCGGAAAGCTCTACAAACTGTGGTTGGATGAGGAAGCGATAATTGAGATCGGGGATAACCCCTATGCATCAGGTTATGAAGATGAAGAGCCTTCGTGCTTCTTCCTGAAGGGTTTCATAGAAGCTGTTCTTGAGTATCTTACAGACTTCAATAGGATTGAGTACGAGAAGCTGATTGTAACTGAAGATTCCTGCATGTCGACGGGCGATAAGATATGCACATTCAAGATAACCATGACTTATCCTGCTCGCGGCGAAACATAATAGTGCGAAATTTCAACAAACGCAGTTTTTAACTGCAAAACACTATTAGGATTTGATGCTGGATGTTAGAACATGAATAGACGAATCACCAAACATATCCTAGTAGGACTTTCACTTATCCTCCTCTCATGGGGCATTCTAGGTGTGGTCCTGTCTGGCGTTGGTTTTGGTGGTGTTGAGCCGATGGCTCAGGATTTGTCACCTTCTCTGAGTTCTCAGGACGGAACTGCACAACTTGAGGCACTATCAATATGGATTGGAAGATCTACGATTATTGAGAACATATCAATTGATGCTGAATTATTCACCTGGAATTCGGGAGGCACAAACTTAGCCTGGTCTGATGCGCTCTTCACTGCGATTGATATTGGTTGTTTTGCAATTGTGATTGGAACAGTATCAGTTGGTCGGAGAGAAGACCGCAGACTACAGAAGCTCCGTGATCGTGTCCTTGGAGAGGTCACAACCAATCCTGGTATTCATCTCCGTGAGCTTCATCGAATCATTGGATGTGCAATGGGTGCTCTCCAATATCATCTGCGGTTTCTAGAACAAGATGGGCACGTCATCTCTCTCCGAAACGGTAATGTCAGGCACATATTCACACCGGACTACTCCTCTGATGAAAAAGTGATGTTATTGACTGCACTAGCCCGAAATCCCACTGTGGGTTCAATTCTAAGTGAATGCGCAGCAAATGGTCAGACAACTCAAGCAGTCATTAGCAGGACATTAGATGTAGACAAGAGTCTCATCTCCTACTATATCAGTAGTCTACTGGACGCAGATATCCTTCGGTCTGTGAAAGTGTTTGGTAGAGAAAAACCGGTACTACTTACAGATTGGGCTCGTTCTGCTATTGATTGTCAGGGAATATTGGTACATTAATTGCTCAACCCTTATGCTTATCTTGGTGTGAGAATCATTCGCCATTATCCAAGGTGGCGTAAAATGGCTGATGATGACTATCTAGATGCTATAGATTATACTCGCGATGACCTCGATGTCGAAGACCTAGGTGATGTAAAACACGCAGTTCGGCTCGTAGATGTCTATAGGTCCTTCAATCTCGGGAAAGTTGAGATAGGTGCCATAAAGGGTGTTAATCTAACAGCTGATATTGGCGATTTCATTGTTATCTCAGGAAAATCAGGATCTGGAAAAACAACCCTGTTGAATATCATTGGTGCAATTGATCTCGCAACATTCGGTCGAGTTTTTGTCATGGATGTCCCCATCAATGACTATGATGAGTCATTTAGAGCATCCTTTAGACTCAACAACACGGGTTTCATATTTCAAAGTTACAACCTTATATCCACTCTAACTGCGATTGAGAATGTGATGTTCCCAATGCAACTCTCGGACAAGAGCAAGTCCGAATTACGAGAAGACGCGATGAAACTCCTTGAGAGTGTCGAAATGGACCATCGTGTTGATCATCTTCCTTGGCAGCTCAGCTCCGGAGAACAACAAAGGATAGCAATTGCTCGTGCAATGGCAAATGATCCACCAATTATCCTTGCTGATGAACCAACTGCAAATCTTGACGGAGATAGTGGACAGATGATTCGTGATCTGCTTGTTGATTTGAATAATCGAGGAAAAGTTGTGATTGTCATGACTCATGATGAGGGAATACTCAATCAGCCAAATATCCAGCATTACAAAATGGACTTGGGAGAGTTAACTCGACATGGCTGAGCACCAGATGTTTGCATCTAAAGATCTCAAACGACGTCCATTTAGGACAACTCTCACACTCATCTCACTGACCAGTGTTGTCACCGCCACAACATTCGTGTTTCTATTCGGTAATTTACTGCTTGATGTTTCATCATTTGCCATAGCAAATGCCCTATCCTCATCTTTTGGCACCTTCTTCTCAACATTTGTTTGGGCTGTACTTCTCCTTGTTTTTGTCTTGGGTGCTGTTGTGGTTTCTACGACAATATCACTAGAGATGGTTACCCGTCGTCGTGACATTGGTCTGATGAAATCAATTGGGACACTTCTAGATACAATTTTCGACTTCTTTATGGCACAATCAGTAATTATGCTTCTTGCTAGCATCGCACTTGGCCTAGCTATTGGGACCGTTCTATATATGGCTGGGTTGATTTGGCTCAGCAGTGTCGTTTCTGGTATCCAAATAACAAATGATTTCCCAGTAATTCAACTGACAGTCCTTGCAGTGGTCTTAGTAATCGCAGGATATCTATCTGCTCAGAAACCGATCTATGACACGGTTCAAGAGTCTCCATCTCTTGCATTGAACCCTGATGTGGGTACAAAGATACGTGTTTCAGGATTCTTGGACAGTTTTGGACTTCCTTTTCGTATTGCTACCAAAGGAACGGGAAGACGACTAAGAGGAACTCGAAGGACTGTTCTGTCGCTTTTCCTGAGTTTTACAATAGCCTCCGTCCTCTGGATTGGTGGAGGTGTAGTACATACGACCTCCAGCTCGTATGTGATCCGCTCAATGGGTACCAATGTTGTTGCAATAGGCAATCCTGCACTCTTGGAGTCATACTATGATGCATACTCTCTCTATGGAGATCCTCTCAATGACTCTTTCAATTTCATAAGCGGTGCAGACATGATTCCGACTCAACTATTTGCTGATCTTGAGGATGTTTTAGGAGTCGCTGATGTAGAATCGCGCCTTGTTGTATATTCAGATATAGAAGAAATGCCTGGTATCATATGGAATGAAGAGCTTGAACAGTATGAGTACATCGGACAGGATCGAACATCTTCAGCAGTGCTGGTTGGCGTGGACTGGGACACCACAATCTCTGACTGGTACTATGAAGGTCGTAGAATCGAAAGTACTCAACAAGTATGGATTGGTGGAAAAATGGCCAGCGATTTCTTTGAGGACCCCCTCATTCAGAGCTTGGGAGTACAGGGACACTCACTTGAAATCAAGGCCCAAGCATTTGATGTCCTTAATGGCGGGATGATGGCAATCATGGAGCTCTCTCTCCTTCAGAGCTACTGGGCTCTATCTGGAACAAACCTAGCTCTAGTCCAGCTTGAGGAATATGACGACGCTTTGATATCTCAGATTGATCTACTTGCCGAGAGCTATGGTTTCGACATCTTTAGACAACAAGATGTTTTAGAATCTAATCTTGAATCAATCGATGCTATATGGACACTACTGAACCCACTAGCGATTGTTACTCTTTTGAGTGCATTCCTGAGTTTGATGAACTACTTACTAGTTTCCGTGTTTGGTCGACTTCGCGATTATATCATAATGCGATCAGTGGGGGCAAAGCCTTCCTTTCTAGCAAAGGTAATGATTGCTGAAGGTTTGGAAGTCGGACTAAGAGCTGGAATTCCCGCACTTGTTGTCAGCACTTTACTCAGTATCTATCTATTGATCCCAGAAGCTGCAATATCCTCCTTAGCGTACTTTCCTGTATCAATAATTGCGGTCTTAGTGACCATGATTACAGTGATACTGCTTGCATCTATTCCGACATACATCTTCTTTGCCACAAGAAGTGAACTTCGTGTATCCGAGTTCTCATCATGATGATAACGTTCTTTAGGTTCAGACAGCGGGTATACCTGAGGAGTGATAGATGTCGTCTGATGATGCTCAAGACGAGTTTTCAATCCATTGGATTCGAGACTTAGTTGATGAAGTACTAACACGTGATCCTAATCAATATCTAATCGTGACAGGAAAGAGCATGAGTGGTAGTGTGCATGCTGGCTTCATGAAGGAGATAATCATCGCAGACGTTATCAAACGAGAGCTTCAGACATTGGGAAAAGACGCGAAGACAGTGTTCATCTCGGATGATTTTGATCCGATCAGAGCATTCCCTCCAAGTTTGACTCTCTCTCCTGACGAATACATGGGTGTTCCTTACTCAGATGCACCTGATCCACATGGTTGTTGCGAGAGCTTGAGTGCACACTGGACCAATGAGCTTGTCGAAACATTTCCAGAATTTGGTGTGGATCCTGAGGTTGTCTTGCAGTCAAAGCTCTATGAAACAAAAGAAATGCTAGATGCTGTTCGTATCTGTCTAAACCACACAGAAACAATCAGAGAGATCCTCATCGAATATGTTGCTCGTGACTTTGACAAGAAACAGAAAGCCGACTATATTGAATCGATGAAGACATGGTATCCTGCCTCTGTAGTATGTCCTGAATGTGGTAGATTGCAATCCGGGGGCAAGGGATCAATAGTACCAAATCGAGTGACATCATACAATGCAGAGAGTGATGAGGTCTCTTACAACTGTGCACACTGTGGACATTCTGAGACAGCTAAGTTGGATAAAGTCAGACTGAAATTATCTTGGCGAGTAGATTGGCCCGCGAAATGGTATATCATGAACACCACAGTTGAACCTGCAGGCAAAGACCATGCAGTGAAGGGTGGTTCTTACGACACTGGTCTAGAGATGTCTCGACGTGTCTTTGGTTGGTCTGGACCAGTCAAAGTCCCATTTGAATGGGTAAGACTAGGTGGATTTGATATGGGTACGTCGAGAGGTGTTGTCTTTACTCCAAGAGCATGGTTGAATGTTGCACCTCCTGAGCTATTCAGGTACATGGTTCTAAGGACCGATCCTGAACGAGCAAACAACATTCAGACAGACCTAATTCCGGATTTGGTAGACATCTACGAGACCTTTGAGCGAAATTACTATGGACTCGATGATGTAGATAGTGAGAAAGAGGAACTTGCAAAGATTCTGTATCCACTCACAGAGGCTCGCAAAGTCAGTGAAGAATACATCCCCAAACTCTCTTTCAAATTTGCAGTAGTGACATCACAGCTTCAAGGGATTTTGACTGAAGAAACGACTTTGAAACGGTGTTATGAGGTTTTAAAGAAACAACACAACCTCTCCACTGTGTCATCTGAATCAAAGTCATTAATTCCAGTAAGGCTCTCAAGAGCATTGCATTGGGCTAAAGAGTTTGGGAGTGCACGAGATAAGGTTGAGGTTCCTGACAAGGTTCCCAAAGAAATCATTGAAACTCTAACAAATACAGATCGGGAGTTCCTCAATAATTTCGTGGAGGTCCTAAAAGGAGACCCCCTAGACGATGAGGAATTGCAAGGCAAAGTGTTTGAAGCTGCTCGAGAAGTGGGTCTGAAAGACAAACGAGCCTTTGTTGTTCTCTATAGGATTTTGATCTCTAGAAAATCTGGTCCCAGACTTGGCGGGTTCTTGAATCTACTAGGAAACGATTGGGTTCTTAAACGCATAATGAGTGTGTTATGAGCACCCCTCAACACGTTTATTAACGCTATACCGGTCGGCGAAGCCCGGCCTACAGTACTGGATTTGTGAAGCCTATGCTCGGATCTTTAAGAGAACGATATCAACGTGTTATGGCACCGGTTGGTAAAGCAATCGCTCGTACTGGTATCACTCCCAACATGATTACAGGATTGACAGTTCTTGTTGCTCTTGTTAGTGCTTGGTTCTTTGCACTTGGTGACCTGATTATTGGTCTATTGTTCATGATACTCACAGTGGTCTTGGACATGTTCGATGGTGCCGTTGCACGTGCAGCAGGTCTTGCTTCAAAGTTTGGTGCAACATTTGACCACACACTTGACAGGTATGCAGAGTTTCTCTTCATGTTAGGTCTCATGATGGGTCCCATTAACGCAGTCATGATCTCTTGGTGGCCCTATAATGTAGGTGATAGTTTCATCCCCTGGTTTTGGGGCTTCTTCACACTCTTTGGAATGATTATGGCAAGCTTTACTCGTGCCAAGGCAGAATCAGTGGGTGGAATGGAGAGCTGCACAGTTGGAATAGCCGAACGTCAAGAGAAACTGATTCTCACCATTGCTGGTATCCTACTCTTAGCAATCCCCAGCACAAACATCTGGATTGACGTTCTAACACCAATACCCGTTCTGCTTGACTTCTTTGTGATTCTTGACATTACCAATGTCCTCACACTTTGCATCGTCATCGCTGGAGTCCTCTCGCATATCACAGTAGCCCAGAGATTACGATATGCCAAGAAGATGATTGGTGCTACAGACCAGGGTGAAGGTTCAGATGTATGACCTTGTCGTGATTGGAAACCCCACCTTTCATAATGGTAGACTCACTGGTCCAAGTATCTACTCAGCTGCAACTGCTGCAAAAATTGGCATTGAACAAATGGCTATTGTGAGCTCAGTGGGAAAAGGAATGGTTGACAAGTTCATTCAAGGAGTAAATGCACTAGGCATTCCTGAGTACTTCGTAATCGATGCAAATGATAAGGGTGTAGTGGAGATCTTGAACCCTACACTAAACCGAGAACAGAATGTCCTTGGTATTCCGGATAAAATCAATATCCGCGATATTCCAGATGAGTTTCTCAATACACAGGCTGTTCTGCTGAGTCCTTCTCTGCAAGAAATCAATGCTGAATTTCTTGAGTGGATAAGTAATTCATCAGATGCTATCATTCTTCTAGATCCACAGCTTCGAGGATTGAATTCGGATGGTCGTTTGGAAGTCATTCGTGATTTCAGTGTTACAGAGAAGACCCAAAGCTATCTTGATGTCATAAAACCAAACCAACTTGAATCAGAGTTGATTACTGGAGAATCGGATCCCTATCTAGCTGCAGAGCTGATTGTAGAATGGGCTTCCGAAACCTGTGTCATTACTCTTGGGGAAGATGGTAGTCTGATCTATGACGGTAACGACTTCAGCATCATTCCACCTTATCCAACTGAAGAAGTGGATTCAACGGGTGCAGGGTCTGTGTATTTTGCAGCTTTTGCATCACAATCAATAGCTGGAAAATCACTCATTGACTGTGGTGTATTTGCATCATCTATTGCGAGTCTGAAGGTTCAAAATCAAGGTGTCGAATTTTCAATAGATGAAACAGAAGTCACCCGTCGTTCCGAAAGAATAGCAGATTCTGTCGAAACTCGTTGATTCGGAACTATTAGGAGGTCTGGTCAAACACCATATCCATCGTTTTTCCAAGGAATGATTTTGCCTCAGACATTGCCGTGCTCCCCTTCTCTGTTATAGCGTAATACTTCCTTGGTGAATCGTCTTTTCGCTGTTCTTCAATGAGACCATCCTTTATCAGGCGATAGATAATCGCATATCCACTGACTGTAGCTGGAGAAAAGCCGAAGCGTTTTGTGATTAGCTCCTTTATCTCATAGCCATAGTGAGGTCTCTCTTGTAACAACCGGAGAATGTACATCCAGAGCATCTCTTTGGTCAGTTTGTTCACAAGTCTTGTCATTGCTTTGGGTTGTTGGCCTGGATTGGGTTTGTCGTCTGGCATCATCTGACCATCCTTTCAAACTCTGAGATTATTGCAGCCAGACAGTGGCTGCTAAGATAACTCTTGCCCCCCAAGGATATTCTTTGGATATTGTATTGAGATATGATTCCCTCTGCCTCAGAATCGAAGCCTCTATGGTTTCCAAGTATAAAACTGTTCTGAGTAACTGGATGAATTGCCTTAATGTCTGACAGATTAACTCCCTCTTCATCCAAAACCCAGAGATTGGAATCTCCAGATTGATTTAGCCTTTTGATGACATCCTCAAGAGTTCCATCAGACACATCAACGAAACTGGGTGGCTGTTCCCTCAGCGAATCTCTAATCATAGATGCCCATCCGACTTCTCCACGAGGAGTTTGGTCCTGAGGATCGCGGAACGTAAGAATCTTGACGTTTCCAATCACTGCAATCATTTCAAGATGAGACTTGGACCAGGACGTTGGCCCCCAATCAAAACAAGCTGCAAGGTCTCTACAGAGCACATCAATCCGTTTTCCAGAACCTGGGAGGTCTTTCAGAAGGAAATCTCCCTTAGGAAACACTTGCGGCAGAATCTGCACGAATCTTAGCATGGCGGACTCTGGCATTCGGCATACCAGCTGATTTGTTATTTTTCCGATAGGATTTTGCTTTTTGTCTGAAGAGCGTTCATGATGTGTTTAATAACGACGACGACGACCTGGTACAGTCTTCCGCTCTGAGGCTTGTCTAATCTGGACCTTACCAGCATGGACTGCACAGCTCACACAGTAGTATGATGTGACCCTTCTGGTCTGGATATAGCTGCCCTGTTGTCTCAGTTCTCGAGCGAGCTGAGGATCAACAGATGATACTCTCTTCGTGTATTTCTTTGCTTTATCGGCCGGCACAATTCGCCCGCACTTCGTGCATTGAACGGTTCCACTCTTGCCCGAACTGCCTTTGCTTCTGCCGCCAGATTTTCTTTTCTTTGCCAATTTTCAGTTCCACCATGACTGAGTGTGCGCCTGCAACTCGACTAGCCTTAAAATCTTGTTCATGCTACCACACGAAAACGAACTGGAAAATCACCAATGAGGCTCTATGGTTTCGATGACTTTTTCCACTACCTCGTTATTTGCATCAATGATTTGCTGATACTCTTCTCTCTCTATCTGGTCTTCAAGTTTCGGAACATCTTTTCCAAAGAGGCCCTCCAGACTAGCCCTGATAGATAGACCCAGTGAGAAGGGATTATACCCTCCTTCCAGGACCCAGATTGAACCTTTTGCTCCTGTGGCTTTCACCATCTCACGAACAAAGCTTCCGAATCTCCAGAAGATTTGTGAATCAACATCCATGTTTCCCACCGGATCTGCATAATGTGCGTCATATCCCGCTGAAACCATGATGATGTCTGGTTTGAATTTTGTGAGTGCTGGTCCCATCACTCTATCAATGGTTGTTTCATACGAAACATTCGAGGAAGTTTCTAAAAGAGGGATGTTGATGTTTGTTCCTTTTGCATTACCATACCCTATCTCTGCGTAGTGCCCTAGACCAAAGTTCTCGTAGTCATATTCATGAACCGAAATTAGCTGCACATTTTCATCTGTGTAGAAGATTTCCGATGTGCCATTTCCATGATGATCGTCAAAATCAATGATGGAAACCTTGTTGATACCATTGTTCCTTAAAACCTGACGAGTTGCTATGGCTACATTGTTGAAATAACAGAGTCCCATTGGATTTGATGACGTAGCATGGTGTCCAGGTGGTCGCATCAAAGAAAATGCGTGTTTGACCTCTCCCGAAACCACCATCTCTGTTCCCCTCAATGCACCACCCACTGAAAGGAGAGCTGTTCTGAGCAGGTCTGGACTAGCATATGATGACTCACCGAGCTGTCCGCTTCCAATGTCTGACATAAGTTCGACAGTTTCAACCAAATACGCTGAATGAACCAGACGTACATCTTCTAGCTTGGCCTTTGGTGCTTTCACTCTGATAGTGTCTTGAAGTACACCAGATTGATCGAGGTATCTCTCCGAAATTTGAGTTCTGAGAGGGCTTTCAAATGCCTCTAAATGTGGTTTGGGGAACGGCATTTTATGCAAGCTGGATTTTGGGTGTGAGATGAAAGCAATCTTGTCCTTTGGCACGATGGTTCACCGAGGAATCTCAAGGTCTCCATCCTTAACTCTTGCTATTTTCTCGAGGAATGAAGATTCAATTGGTAGAATATATCTGTAGAGTACGTTTAGGATTTTCCGTGAAACACTACTAGTCTTGATCACTCGCTCCAATCCTTGAATTGGATTATCTTCTAGAACGCTATCGACAAGTTGCTGTGGGTCTCGCCATTGTCTCTTTTCAGTCGTCCACAAGAATCCATCTCTTTCTTCAACTTTCGAGTGACTCTTCCTGAACTCATCTGCTGCTTCAACTAGGTCCTTTGAGGGGCCTCGTCTAACATAATGTTCTGAAATGTCTGGATTTTCTACAAGAAAGCCAATTGAATAACTGTCATCTTCAAAGTAAACCTCCACAAGAGTTACTCCGAACCTGGGCTCTCCTGTTCTCTCAGTTTTAAGACGGGTCTGTACTTTCTTAGCAACTCGATACAGCTTGTCTCGTAGGATTGTGTAGTGTCTAGAACCATCTGACTTGAACTCTCGAGTGAATGCATGACTGGTCAACCATTCAGGTATTGCCTCAGTGGGAATTGATGACTCAAGCATCATATCCAATACTTCATTCTCGTCACTCTTCTTGGATGCCTTTCGTAGTCTGTCTATACGATATTTGACCCACTCATATGCTCTTGGAGTGAAACTAGAGGCAATATTCCTTTGATGATCAGTGGGATCAATCAGAATGATGTAATCATCTCTAAAAGCTGAATGCTTTCGCAACTCTTTCAATGAACGCTTCATCGGGTCGATTGGTTTGCTGTCTAGTTGTTCTAAAGCATTGAAGGCATCATCAAGAGCTTCCGAGAGTATCGCTAATAATTCAAGAGAAACTCCAGTAATTCCCATTCTCCCGACTGCGCACCTATCTCCATATGCATGACTGGCTCTGACAAATGACTTCAGTATTCTTACATCATCTCTCTTCTCATCAGTTAGCAAGTCTGCGATATAACGTGTATGATGAACTGTTCTATCAACAGCGGTAATTGGTCCCTTTTCTGAAAGATATTCGGTATCAATGTCAAAACTACCGAGTATGTCTATTTCCAATCCCATCATTTTCAAAGACAAATACGGATGTTGTGAGAATGCTCGTTGCACATTTGATGTTTCCAATCCGGTCACAGCTGGTCTAAACCAATTCTTGACCATGCTGTTCATCAGATTGTCAAGGTCACGATGTCTTTTCTGCTCAGGTTGGTCAATGATGGTTTTGTAGTCCTCCGGTTTGAGTCCTACAAACAAGTCAATATCTGCCGCGCCTCTAAGTTGTGTCTGCTTTCTTCCTGTTGAACCCTGCGCCTCGATGAAGGAGTACGAATATTCGTCTGAACTTGGATGATTGGATAATGCCTGTTTGAGTTTATCAATGATAGTCTTCTGTAAGTCTAATTCATTCTGCGAGGGTGTCACCTTTGCCAGAATACGTTTTCTAACGTTATCCGAAAGTAGTGTTTCCAAGTTTCAGACCTATACACCAGAGGCTTGTTGCTTGCTATGAATGTTAGCTTCGACGGAAATAGAGCCGCCTCTAGCTTTAAAGCAGAGGTTTCATCTAACCCCATTATTGGTGGATTGAATGACAAAGATGGTGCCTATCGCTATTACCATTCTCCGATGTGGCGATCGTTACCTGTTTCTGCAGAGGCGAAATCCACCATACGAGAATCTATGGAGTATGGTTGGTGGAAAAGTGGGTATAGGTGAGCATATACAGAATGCCGCCATAAGAGAGGTTATGGAAGAAACTGGTACGCCTGAGGTCAATAATTATGAGTTTCGTGGTTTGGTCTCTGAGCGATTGGTTGAATCAGATGGATCTCTCTCCGCTCATTTCCTGATTTTTGTGAGTTATGCTGAGATTCCCTCCTTCAGTGAGAACCATCGTGAAGGGGACCTAGCTCTGTTCACTGAAGATGAGGTTGTTTCTACAAAAGGGCAGTTCCTGCCATCAGATTATCAGATGTTCAAGTGTTTCAAGGATAAGGAATCAATTCATTCAATCTACGAAGCAGAGCTATTGCATGATGATAATGGGTATCACTTGATTTACTATAGGGAGTCTGATTATGAGGCTCGGAGATATTGAAATCACGCCCCTAGCTGCAGAGAGTCTTGGGACACGCTCATTGTGCACTCACGTTGTCACACCAGACATCAGCATTCTCCTTGACCCATCTGCTGCCCTAGCAAAACGATACAACCTAGAACCTCATCCAACTGAATACTTGGCACTAAAGAACTCCCTTGCCGCAATCAAGAACGTTGCAGCGGAGTCTGACATTTTATCAGTGTCCCATTATCATTATGATCACGTCAGACCCGGGTTTGAAAATCAGCTCTATAATTTAAGCACCAGGAGTGAGCGACGTGAGATGTTCGCAGGTAAGATCATTCTCACTAAGGACAACCGAGAGAACATCAACCCCTCACAAAGGCGAAGGGGATTCTACTTTGAAAAGGATATCAAAAATGAGGTTGCAAAAATTGAGTGGGCGGATGATAGGTCGTTCAAATTCAATGATACCAAAGTGACCTATTCCCCACCACTACCACATGGTCCTATGGACTCACGTCTTGGTTATGTCTTGGCTACAGTTGTCGAGTATTCTGATGATCGTTTTATGTTTGCACCTGATGTTCAAGGTCCCATTGTGCAAGACACGCTTCAGTACATTCTGTCAGTCGCCCCCGACCTGCTCATTGTTGGAGGTCCACCCATCTATCTATCCATGTTTACAAACAAGGAGAGAGAGATTGCTCGAAATTCTCTAATTGTACTTGCGTCAACTATTCCTACACTCGTCATTGATCACCATCTCATGAGGGACAAATCATGGAAAGAATGGATGTTTCCAGTTCTGAATTCTTCTGAGAAAACTGACAATAAGGTGTTAACTATGGCGGAACTTGCAGAAACCGATAATTTGCTTCTTGAGGCTGAGCGTGAGGACCGCTACAGGACTGACCCCCCAAGCGAGAAGTTTATGAAGTGGGCTCAAGCTACCGAGGAGTTCAAATTGAAACATCCGCCCCCAGTTCATGACCTTGATGGATAAAGACAACAAAACATCTTATTTGGATAGTCGGCAATCCCATGCATGGTCTGGACCAAGAGAACACTCTGTAAACACTGTCCTCACGGTCAAATTTGACTGGTACAACGCAAAGGTGAACTTCTAGTTGGAAGATATCGAAGGCCCATCCACAAAGGCACTGCTTGATCGCTTCAAGCAGGCAGTAGGTCGCGCTAACGAACATCTCACAAACGAGGAGTATCAACAAGCAATGGCCCTCTACTTTGACGCTAGTCAATCTGCAGATGAGATGACTCAACGTTTTCTCAGCTTACTCATCAAAACAGCTCCGAGCACTGCACATAAGACACTACTTGTGGAAGTTCTGAGTTGGCGGCTCCGGTATTTCACAGCACAATATGATTACCATCTCGCAGTAGCACAGACCTTGTCTGGTCTACCTAGGGAAGAATGGATTGCTAGACTTGAGACAATTCTTGTTCTCTCACAGAGTTTAGTAGACCTGATACTCCCTGTCTATAAAGAGGACACTGACCCCGTCATCAGGGAACGAATAAAGGACCTCCTTGATGATTGGATAACTGGGATTAGAAACCTGATTCTCAATCTCCGTTCCTGGGGTATGGCAAGTGCCCAAGCTGCACGTGTTCTCGAGTGGGCTATGGACAATGGGATTGGATGACTGGAACAAAACTAGTTCTTTCGGGGTCTATTTCTCTGATTTCCCCTCAACACCGACTATGGCCACTTCCGTATCTGCAAGTTGATGATGGCTGTCCAGATAACAGATGAGATAGTGGTCCTTATGCTTGACAACGACCGGGACTGGAAACCGCTTGACTTTCTTCAATTCGTCTTTTGGAACCTCCCAATAGATTGATTCCTTGCAGACAGGACATTGCATCCATTTCAGCCCTTCAGCCATTTGTAGTTCCACCTATGTATGATTGGGCGGGGCAATAGTGAGTGTCAGCAATGGTACTAAAAACGTTTTCTAGGAGCCACATGAGGAGTAGGCGTCTACTTTCTCTCACTCCTCGTCAAGATCAATATCCCACGCACCGGGGTCCTCAAGGTCTCGGCTGAGAATAGGTCTCTTTCTAGTTTCTAGAAACGAAACATCATATCGGTCACTGTCAATAATCAGCTCATCAGAAATCTCATCCAGATATGCCGGAATGTACCCATTTTCAATCAACCTGACAATCAACCTCTTCAGTTGGTTTCTCTCCAATCCTGTACTCTCCTCAAGACTAGCAAGAGTAACAGCTGCTTCGGACTCAAGAGAGGTCCTGACAAATCCAGCAAGAACCAGTTCAAAAGAACGTCTTAGTTTTCCAAGTTCCTTCCTGTCGATCTCGTCCGCCAAAACAGATTCCATTAACTTGTTGGCATCCCCAAAGCGATATTCAGCTAGCATTAGAGCAAGATCAATGAGTCCTGTGACCTCTCCCTTTGTGATTTGGATGACCGCATCAATCAATTGTCTTGAAAGGTCAAGGTCTCCTCCAGTGATAGCGCAGAAAGCCCCCTCTAGCAGCAAGTAAGGGTCTTTCTTCTCTTCAGCCGCAGATACATAGGCTTGAGCCGCAATCTGGCAGTCAATCTCAAATTTCTCATGTTCTCCATGCTTAATCCATGATGCACCGGCGTTTGTCATTATCACTGCAGCTTCAGAATACTCATGAGCCAACATGCCGTGTTCATATGCCCGTTCATACGCTTGAGCCGACTTTGAGAATGATTCCCAATTCTTCCAGCAATCGCCTGCTTTCTGGAAGAGTTTCATGGCTTCAGTATTCTTTCCAGAGTCTGCCATCTCTTCGGCCAGCTTCATCAGTTTCTGGCACTCCGACTGACTCATGATTATCAAGCCCATGTGAATACGAGCGAATTATCTAAGGACTCCATCTTTCATGTTGAGTGTTCGCTTGGCAAACTGTGCGATGTCATGATTGTGCGTTACAAGGACGACAGTCATCTTTCT
>MEHG01000030.1 GCA_001940705.1 Candidatus Thorarchaeota archaeon AB_25 | reverse complement strand
GATTATCAAGCCCATGTGAATACGAGCGAATTATCTAAGGACTCCATCTTTCATGTTGAGTGTTCGCTTGGCAAACTGTGCGATGTCATGATTGTGCGTTACAAGGACGACAGTCATCTTTCTTTCTCTATTGAGTTGAGCGATGATTTTGAGGATGTTCTCGCCAGTTTTCGAATCCAGATTACCGGTTGGCTCATCACAGAATAGGATTGGTGGATCATTCACCAATGCTCGTGCGATGGCCACTCTCTGTTGTTCTCCACCAGACAACTGCTTCGGAAAGTGGTCTCTTCTCTCCAGCATATCAACCTCACGAAGAACAGCAAGTGTTCGTTCTTCCTGCTCCTGCTTGGTCATGTCATTTCTTGGCCAGAGAACAGATTCGATGTTCTCGTATGCGGTCAGATGCTCTACAAGTAAGAACGCTTGAAACACAAACCCAATTTTCTTAGCACGGACCTTAGGCATGTCTCTCTCACTGATGAGCGTGACATCAACAGCATCTACGAGGACACGACCTGATGAGGGGGCTTCAAGGCCGGACATTACATGTAACAAAGTGGATTTTCCACAACCACTGGGTCCTAGAACAGCTATGAATTCACCTGCATCGATTTGCAAATCGACATCTTTGAGGGCTGCTACAGTGTTTTTCCCTTTTCCATATTCCTTATTGACATCTTCAAGTTGAATTATCGGTCCTGCCATATCTCATTCCTCCCTTAGAGCCCTCATTGGTGGTATCTTGGTTGCTCTGTACATGGATAATAGAAGACCAGGTATCTGACAACCAATGATCACCAACAGTGTCACTGCCATCGAACTCAGGTCTATAAAGAGTAGGTTTCGAATACTTGTCAGTAGTGCTGATGATCCAAAGTATCCTATGAATCCAATAATCTCAATACTCACTTGAAAGACCAATAGAAATGCACTGAATGACACTAGGACGACCTCTCCAACCATCAGTAACATTACATTATTATTATCCCAGCCAATGCACTTGAAGATAGAAACGTCTCGTCTTCGAAATTGTGAGATTAGAATCGCATAAATTGTTGCAACAATAAACGCCATTCCAACATATGTGAGCCATTGACCGGGATCATTTGTTAGACCTTTTGATACCATGATGAATAGAATCGCGTAGATCAGAATGAATGCCAGTACACGAATTCTAGCTCTGAATGCGAATTTGATGCTCTTGAAGAATACCCTGAAGTTCAAACATTTGTCCTCCTTACAGTAGGAGCGGTTAACGACTCTTTCAACTCATTTTGCTTAATGTGTCTTGTGGGCACAAAACCCGACTTATTCCTTCTCGGTTTCCATGTTTATTGGGCTTCCATCAACGGGCCACAACTCTCTTCGAAGAAGGTCTCTAATGGCAACTCGAATGGCCTCACTTCTGGATGGATACATACCAATGTCCACTAATGTGTCAAGTCCCTTTACGTAAATCTCGCTCATTTTCACTGTAACAAGCTGCATTGGTCGTCCCTCATGGCTGGTGTTAACCGGGTAATACCGAATATAAGTCGATACTAACCTACAATGACACGGCGCCAACCACTCGTGATATGGCGAATGAAACTTTCACTCCGAGGCATTCGGCCCATAAAAGGCTAAATATGGTGAAAATAACTTCGAATAAGGAAACCTCCGGGTGGAAGCAATAGAGCATCCCCTATTTGATTCCCTATATCGAGCAGAAAGGTGAGTACTTGAGTAGCGGTGGCTTTGACTATATGCGGAAGGTCGTCATGATTGGCGCTGGCGGTAGTGGAAAGACTGCCCTGGTCAACCGCTTTCTCACACACAAGTTCTCTGAAGAATACATTGTGACCATCGGATCACAGTTTGCAGTCAAGACCGTAGAAATAGAGACTGCAAATGGTCGGAGTGTTGTTGTGAAGCTTCTTGTGTGGGACCTTGCCGGACAGCAACGGTTCGATTTCATTCGTGGAAGCTATTATCGAGGCTCCAAGGGCGCGTTACTTGTTTTTGACACAACTCGTAAGAGTACATGGCTAGAGCTACCAAAGTGGATCAAAGAAACCGAGGATGCTTTAGGAGAACGCATACCGATAATTCTCCTTGCGAACAAGGTTGACCTTGTTGAGCACAGAGTGATCACACGTGAGATGGGTGAACAATTCGTTCGTGAACACAATCTCACAGGCTATCTTGAAACGAGTGCACTATCAGGAGAGAATGTCGAAGAGGCATTCAGTATACTGGCGAGGAGCTCGCTTACAATTACCTAATTATTTTCACTTTACTGCTTTAACCAAAACCACTAAAGAGGGTAAGTTTACGGACGGCACGTACTCTACAGAAAAGAAAGTGAGTCCTATGACTGATTCAGATCTTAACTTGAAATTGCTAGAGAAACTCTGTGATGCCTTTGGTCCTAGTGGCCATGAAGAAGAAGCACAGAAAGTGACTCATGAATATGCTAAGAAATACGCAGACGAAATACTCCAAGATGGACTTGGATCATTGATCTTCAAGAAGGGAAATAGCGGCCCGAAGATAATGCTTGCTGGACATGTTGATGAGATTGGTTTTGTCATTACCAACATCAAGAAGGACGGTTATCTCCAGTTCCATCAGCTAGGGGGATGGTGGGATCAGACACTCTTGACACAGGAGGTTGTGATTCAACCATTCAAGGGTAAGAAAGTTGTTGGTGTGATTGGAGCCCCGCCGCCACATGTTCTTACACCTGAGATGCGTAACAAGGTTGTCACGAAAGAAAAGATGTACATCGATATCGGATGTTCCTCCGCGGAAGAGGTCAAGAAACTCGGTATTCGTGTGGGTGACCCTGGGGTTCCTGTTTCTTACTTCCGAACAATGAAGAGGACCCGGAAAGAAAAGAAGAATGAAGATGACAAGGATGCAAAGGAGGAGACCCGAGAGGTCACTCTTGCTGTAGCAAAGGCATTCGATGACCGCATTGGTGTGTTCATTGCACTTGAGGTACTACGTCGCATCTCTGAAAACAACATTGAGCTCCCGAACACAGTCTACTTCTGTTCAACCGTGCAGGAAGAAATCGGTCTAAGAGGAGCAAAGACATCTGCTCAAATGATTAAGCCAGATATTGGTTTTGCACTGGATGTTGACATATCAGGTGACTCTCCGGGGTCTGAAGGACTTGTCCAGAAGATGGGTAAAGGCGTAGCAATTTCAGCAGGTGATGGATCAATGATTCCAAATCCGAAATTCCGTAGGTTTGTTATGGATATTGCTGAGAAGAAAGACATCCGACATCAACCAGCTTTCTTGAAATTTGGTGGGACTGATGCTGGTCAAATTCACCTTGCAGGTATGGGTGCTCCATCACTATTCTTAGGTATTCCAACGCGTTACATTCACTCCCATCATGGAATGCTTGACATAAGTGATGTTGAGGCTGCAGTCCAACTTCTTATCGAAGTTCTGCAGAAGCTTGATGAAAAGACAGTCAAGAGTTTTACAACTCTGTAGAGAAAGAAGAGTAGCCTAGCAAACCACTAGGCTGACTCACATTTTCTTTTTATTTATTCTAGCGCTCGCGCTTACCAGCGATGAACTCATCGACGCGGTCTCTTGCCTCGAAGTCATCTATCTGATAGCGTGGATGTTTGAAGCTATAGGAGCTGATGCTTGAGAGTTCTCCTCCAATTCCTCTATCGAGTGCAATCTTTACAGCTCGGGCAACATCGATGATTACTCCGCCACTATTGGGTGAGTCCTGAACTGAAAGCTTCAAGTCAAGGTCAAGAGGAAGGTTTCCAAAAGCCTTGGACCTCATACTGATGTAACAGACTTTGTTGTCCTCTAGGAATGGCACATAGTCACTTGGCCCAATCTTTGTTGGTAGTTCATATTCAACACAGCTAGTCACTGCCTCAGTCTTACTGATTCTCTTTGAGCTCAGTCTGTTTTCTACCTGCATATTTTCAAAATCTGTGTTTCCGCCAATGTTCAGCTGGTATGTATTCTCAAGAGTCAGACCCCTCTTGTCAAACAGTTGTGCCAGCACACGATGAAGGATTGTTGCGCCAAGTTGACTCTTGATGTCATCTCCTGCACAAGGAATCCCCGCTTTCTCGAAAGCCTGTGCAATTGGGGACTTTGGATCTGAAACAATAAACTCAGGAATTGCATTGATGTAGCCTATTCCAGCATCTAGTGCAGCTTTTGCATAAATCCTTGAGCTCTCAGCACTTCCGACAGGGAGGTAAGAAACGAGCATATCCGCCTTTGATTTCTTCAGTTCTTCCAAAATATTCACAGCTTCCATTTCCTTCTCATCATAAGCAAAGAAGGACTCCCTCATATGGGGGGCAACACCATCTGATATGGGGCCAGGTAGTACCTTGACTCCAGTCTTCGGAACATCAGGGGCAAATGCTACACAGCAGTTTGGCTCTACCCACATGGCTTCGGCAATATCGAGACCAATTTTCTTCTCATTTGCTTCAAAGGCTGCAACAAACTTGAGGTCTTTTGGAAAGTAACCGCCAAAATCTACATGCATTAGACCTGAAACATCTTCATCTGCCTTAGAATCTCTATAATAGTGTGTACCCTGTATCAACGCAGACGCACAGTTACCAAGCCCGGCGATTGCTATTCGGACATCTCCCATTTTCAAATCACCTTATCCAAGTATTCTATAGCCATAGAATAGTTACTTCTTTTAAAACTTGCGAGCTGGCAATATCAGGATTCTAGGGGATTATCGTCATTTTCAGATGTTTCTGACTCGCTGATTTCGTAATCTGAGAATAGTAACTTCTTTGCAGAGGCAATGGTCTTGGGGCCTATCCCCGGTATTTTTCCCCAGTCATCAATCTGAAGGATAGCTTCTTGAGGTGACCCGAAGCGCTCAAGTAGACTCCTTGCACGGACAACATTGATTCCAGGAAAACCTGCGATGAAGAACTCCTGTTCATCGTTTATCGAGTCAAGACCTTTCCTTGTTCTGATCACAGGAAGTTTCTGACCTTTCTGTTTTCTCTTTTCACCATCTCCAATAAGAATACCATAGAGTAGACCTGCTGAATGCAAAGCATTGAATCCTTTGATTACTTGGATGCCTCTCTCACTGATACTTTCAATAAGGGCATCTAACGCGCTTGGATGGATATAGCTTGCCCGTTCCATTGTAACAAAGTATGGCTTTCCTTTGGTCTGTTTGGTAGAGAACGGGATGTAGATGCACTTTTTCAATGGGTCTCTTCTAATGGCAAGGATGTTTTCTATCAAGACATAGGGCTTATCGTATTCAAGCAAGGCATCCAGCTGTTTGGTAAGCCGTGGCACACCTGCAGCACTTCCTTTCAGCGTATTTACGAGATCGTTTACTGTCTTTCTCTCGATTGCTATACCATCGATACCAAGGACATCTCCGATCGGGATTTTCTGAACCGAGTATGTGATTTGCTCCTTATCCAGCATTGACATGAGATGCTTCACAGCATTCTTGCCCTTCCCACCGGTTTCATGTATATCTATTACAATCTCTGGGACATTCCCGAAAAGATCCGATTGCATCACTAACCCTCGCCAAAGAGCGTCATAACTGCGGCCATGGAGACCTCCCTTGCAAGATTTGGGTCGTCAGCAGAACCTATGATAACAACATCATTGTTCTCTGGCCGCAGGCTCTCTATTATTAGAAGTGTTTCAGGCTCATAAGCAAGTAGAATATGAAAGTCGTCTGGCGGCATGACCAAGCGAATATCTCTTTGAATGAGAGTTGTTGCTCCTGCTTTCCCGTATCCTCCCTGGATGATTGCTTCATCCCTCTGTCGAACTCCATCAGTCACTATTGATGCTTTGTCCTTGACAAGATTGGCGTAGGCATATTCATACATCACAAGTTGTCTAACATCTAGCATAAGTCCAATGGGGACATCGCGTGATACTTCATTGAATAATCTCTGACCATTGGTAGTGAGCTTCTGTCCCTGCTTACCTTCTGGTTCAATGTATTCTGCCTCAGAGAGTCTTTTCAATAGCGTTCTCGCACTACCCTCTCCTATTGACATCTTATCACAGAGTTCGTACCTTCCTAGAGGCTGCTCTCTACCTATCATGATGAGTCCGACTGCTGCATGGTGCGGCTTGAAAGCCGGGGCAACACGCCCATCTGCAGGTTCAGAGAGTCTGATGAACTCGTCTTTCCATGTCAAACTATACACTCTCCAACATTTGGACTTTTACCTCTGAATCAGTACTCCAGATAAGGTCTTTGAGCTGTCTTGAAAGTGCTGAGTCTAACATTGGTACAACCTGTGAGAATATCACTGCGTTAGAAACAATGTGAATCAGAGTGAATGGTAGCGCAGCTGCGACAGATAGGAAAAAAGGAACTCCAAATGTGGCTGAATACCCGAGGTTCGTGACCTGTTCGAAAATGAAGGTAACGAAGGCACCTGTAATAGCCAGTTCCCATTTTCTCGGTTCTAGACGTTTCCCGTTACTTCCACTTCTTCCCATGATTGATCCTACCGTTACGATGTAGAACCATCCAATGACTTGTGATATCCATATTTGAGGTATGAATGCTCCCCATGGATTAATGATGCCAAATAACAGGGACATGATGAGCGTCGACCATATTGCCATGTGAGCTCCGAAGATGTATGCCGTAACAAACAGGACTGTTGATCCTAATTCCAGATTAGGAACTGCAACCAAAGCATAGTTGCCCACCAAGGCAAGAGCGGTCATGATTGCAGTTATGGAAATCCATCTACTGTCGCTCATTCTTCGAGTAGATTTTTGGGTTTCCATATCTACGCCTCATTTTGTTTCAATTGCGACGACTAAGCCTTGTGTAGGCTATGATTACTACTGCTAAGATTGCTCCTCCAATCAGTGCAGGACCAATGAAGATTCCTGGCCAAGCGGGAAAATCCGGTGGAGGCGGGGGGGCTGGCACCACGAGGCTGATTACAAGGTTGTATGGTACTCCAAAGGAGTAACTCGTATTTCCCTTAACTAGGACACCACTATTCAAGGAATATGCCAATTGAGTGACTTGGGGTTCGCCAAAAACTGTTGGATCTTGTTCATAATCAAAGACGATACACTCCTCATCAACATGATAATAGATCTCGGTTGTGCTATTCCATACTACCACACTGATATTATCGTATCTTGAAGTCATTGTTCCGTTTAGATAATTGCCTGGAAGTCTCTCTGCTGCTGCATATGCAGTCTCATTCAAACTCTCGATATTACTCTGTCCAGTTTCTACAAAAAATCCAGGCCACCATTCAGTGTATGTTCCCCACACTCCTAGGACTAGGTCTCTAGCAATTTCAGTGTCATTTGCTGCGACTGTGACATTTCCAATATGAAATGTTCCAACAACATCATCAGATATATTGGTTACAAGGCATGACATAGTGCTACGATTCTCCGCCAACATATTTCCACCCTCTGAATAATACATGATGGTTATGTTTCGGGGAGCAACATTAACAGTCCAAGTAAGATGCGAATATCTCTGGATTCCTGTTGGTAATCCGACAGCTTGTGGAGTTATGTTTAAAGTAAGGATGAATAGACCAACCAACAATATGAGTGCGCTTCTTTTCTTCATTTACCGAATTCTCCTTGATGTGCCAATATAGACAATAGCAATGAAACCAAAACCTGCAGTAGATACGATGATTATACCTGGGACTAACGATGGGTCTTGTTGCCGTTGAGTTGGTGTGGAATACACCCACGCAACATCATCATTATCGCTTAGCAAATAATGGCTGACGGCAACTGATGCAAATTCACCATTCACCCAGTATTGCCATCCATATTCACCTTCGCCGAGAAATCCTTCTATGCCCTTGATATAGGCAAATGGGCCAAACCATCGAATTTCCACCTCGAGGACAGACGATGTCACTTCCAGAACTGATGATCCGTTGAGATTACTGTATTCCTTGATGGTTCCATTTCCAAAGTCTACTGTGAGTGTGATACCCTCCGCCGCAATTATGGCTCCCGAGTTGCTCTGCGCGTGAGAAGAGTTGACTAAACTCATCATTACTATCAGAACAAGTGTCAACGGAATGCCATATTTTTGCACGGTCAGGATTCGCACACTCTAGGATAGGTTAACCTATCCTACAAAATCCGTCATATAAGCTTTCCTTCTAACAGACTGACCGAAGCATCTAATACGAGTTCGAGTTTGAGAATTCTCGTTCATGCGACCAGGAGAAATCCCTCTTGACTGCTACGGTGCAAAAAAAATACAATGGTTTTCTCTTTGTCCTTGAGGGGATAGATGGTTCAGGTAAGACCTGTGCAAGCAAGGAGTTGGTAAAGAGACTACAATCTGATGGTTATGATGTAGTCTATCTCAGAGAGCCCACAAAAGAGAGTCAGTGGGGAAAAGAGATTGGTGAGAGGTCTCCAGCAGGGGAACTCACTCCAGAGGAAGAACTTGAGCTCTATAGCAAGGATCGTGAGTGGCACATTGCCAATAGGATCCAACCAGCCCTCGAAGCAGGAAAGGTAGTCATCATGGACCGTTATTTCTTTGCCTCTGGTGCCTATCAATCAACAGTCTTGGATTTACACTGGCGAGAAATTCTTCAAATAAATCGGGAGGAACTATCCGCTCCAGAACCCGATATTGTGTTCATTCTTGATGTTCCTGCTGAAATTGGGCTGCAGCGTGCAACTGGAAGGACAGGAAAAGCCAATCTGCAATTTGAAAAACTTGACCGACTTGTCAAAGTTCGTCAAGCCTACCTTGAAATGATTGAAAATGACACTGCGACATTCGAATTGATTGATGCCAAGAATCCACTCGACCAAGTTGTGGATGAAATCTACGATATCATTACTGATACCATAATAATGAACGAATAAAGACCTCTTTTATAGTAAAATCAACCGTCTAAAAAGCGCTGAACAGGTCGAAATTTCTTATAGTCGAGTCCAAATAAGACAAGGTTTTTTAGGCTGGCCCCATGCATCGTAAATCAGTCTGGCTTTATACTAACCTTACTCCAGGGACTGGGAGAGAAGTAAAATGCCCGTTGCGATGCTGCTCATAGACTGGGACTCTAAGATAGGCGCTGTCCTAAAGGCAAAAGTGCCCGGGGACTTTGCAGATTATTATAGAGAAGATCTCAACACTGAGATCATGCGTATTTTCACGTCACACGCCATGGGTGACGCCACCGCTGGTTTCTCATCACTTAGTGTTAGAATCGGAGGCGAAGAGTATGGAGTTGCTTCCTATTACACTGGGGTTGTCAGAGAAGAGGAACAATACTGTGTATCCCTCTTACTCACACCTTCAGAGGATCCAAAGACCTACGAGGCTGCAATCACTTCTGTGGTCACTCCTCTCACTAATGCGGTAGTTGCCATGACTGATGCTGAATTGCAAGCTGAACTTGACAATACTTACCGTCGAATCATCAGACTTGCAGGAATGACTGACGAGTCACGTCTTGCACGATTATTCTCAGATGAGGTTTCGCGTGCAGTATTTCCAAAACTCTGGAAAGGAGGTATCTCCAAGGAAGAGCTTGAGGAATGGCTCAAAATGGTCACAGGCTTACCTAGTGTGAGCGTGGATTCTGTCATTGCACCATTCGAGGAGCTAGGTCTTGTAAAGACAGAATGGGTTGATGAGATTGGTCGGACCTGCGTCTTCATGATCAAAGACCTTGAAGTTTTCCGGGCTCCACCACTTATGGCGATGGAATCAGCTGGTAGTGTTCTGGATCCTGAGTTAGCTGCTGAATACAAGGGTGAGGTTCTGGAGTTCTTAACCGAGTGGCAAAAGACTCCTGAAGACACAGTTTCTGTTGCTCAAGTTCTTGCTGATCCTGACTGCTATGACACACTTAGTGAGCTTAGAAGAAGACCAGTCAATATTTCTGAACTAGAAGCGACACTAGCAATTCCGCCGAAAGAGTTGAAGACTGCCATTCAGACACTTAAGAAATTCCGGATAATATCTGAGAAGAGACGAAAAGGTGCTTCTGGTGAGTATGACAAATGGTTGTTCCTACTGAACGATATCCGTGTCAGACTCTTCTTCCCAGAGTACTTTCTTCAGACACTTGTCACTGATCTTGAGAAGACACCTGATGATCCCAAGCAGATGGAGATGGTCCATCATCACTTGCGTTTGCTTAGGGACAACTTCCCACGATAAGTGAAAGTACTCATTTCGGAAATCTGATGCGAACATCATTTTAGCAAAAAAAGCAGAATTGAGGTTAGAATATCGAATCTTTGATACTACTGCGATTTCTTCAATTTGTCAAAGATATTACTGCGATTAATTCAGTGAAATCTAAACAGGAAATGTCCAGTAAAAACCTAGAAAGCTTCATATGCCATTTTGCGCTTTGGGCGTCTGAAATCTTTCGCACAGGTTTGCATGGCTTCCCCCGTCAGGAACTCGCAGCAAACACGGTCCCAAAGTGAGTTCTAGGTCCCTATTGCCCCTTGTGGGGCAGTCTTGCGCATGTAATTTGATTTTACCATGCATCCTGTTAGGAAGAGCTCTACGGATGCGGGAGGTTCGCCTTGGCGAACCCGCCGCTCCAACATTTCTCGCTTTATTGTCATGAGTAGATACACAGAACATCAAAATATACACACAGGACAGCTTAATCTATACCCAACGAATTAACTTACTGACGAAAAGACCTCAGAGACCTAGCCTCTGGTATGATTGAACCTGGTGATACTGAAGTGATCCACAATACGTTCCTCGTACGCATTTCAACACAGCAGATAATCGCACATACCCAGTACTGGCCTGTTGAAGTGAGTGAAGATGCACTGAATGAGTTCATCTCAACAAGAGAGGAGCTCAGAACAGACCTTGGTCAGGTTTCAGAACTTCCTTTGATTATTAGGGATCACAAGTTCCTCGGAAAGGACTGGATTGAGGACTCTGTCCTAGTATTTGTAACTGACAAGGGTGAGGATGAAAGTAACACCTACGAGAAGATAGACATAGCTATCAAAGCGCTTAGAAAGACTTTCAAGAAGGATGGAATTGAGGGGGCTGTCACGAGGTATGAGACTCTTGTCGAACCTTCTGTCACGACCCGACTCAAGATAGCCCTGGTTGGTGAGGGTGGTGTTGGAAAGACGACAACATTGCATCTACTTCTTGGTGATACCCCACCTCTCCAATATGTTCCTACAATTGCTTTGAATCTAGAAACAGTTGAGAACATTCGCTTTGGAAACTACTCATTGGTTCTGTGGGACTTTGCAGGTCAGGAACGATTCCGAACTCTTTGGCGTTTCTACTTCCATGGTGCAGATGTCATCTTCCTAGTATGTGACTCTACTCTGAGGAACGTAATCATAAGTAAGGACATCCTTAAGCTGATTAAACGAGATGCTCCGAAAGTACCTGTCTTTGCGATGGCAAACAAGCAGGACAAACCAAATGCAATGAAACCTGAGGTTGTCCAGAAGATTCTCGGGATCCCTACATATCCAATGGTAGCTATTGACAAAGACCGTCGAGATGAGATGTTACGTATTCTAATGACAGCAGCAGCCCAATATGTTGGTGTTGCTCTTCCAGACCTTCCCGCCTCAGAGCTATTGAAGTTCACCGAAGCAGCAACTGAGGAGGCAATTGCAGAAGTTGACGCTGTAGAAGAATTAAGGATTGAAGAGAAAGAGGAGGAAGAAGAGTACGAAGAAGTATATGTTGATGAAGATGGAAAAGTGATTGAAGATCTCGATGAGTATGAGATTATTGAAGAAGAAGAGGAAGTTGTAGAAGCGGAAGTAGAAGAGATCGAAGAACCAATCGTAGAGGAAAAGATTGAGGTTCAGGTTGATGCAGCTGAGGCTCTAGAAGAGGTAGACATTCAGATAGAACCTGAACCCGCGGCCGAACCAGGGCCTATACCTGAGCCCGAACCAGGGATAGTAGGGCCTGAAACCGATATTGCTGAGGTGGTTGTTGCGGATTCTGGTCCTGAACTAGTTATAGAAGAAAATACAGATGCTATGAAGATGGCCAAGGACATAATCTTTGAGGCCCTAGAAACTGATGATATTGATGACCTCATTGCAACAGAAATCGAACAGGCCTCTGATGTCGAGATTGACACTGCACTTCAAGCCATTGGGAGTGACGAAGCAATCCCACTTGAAAATGAGCCTGAAGACACTGGAGAAATTGACGCCGAATCACTTGTAGAGTTAGAAAAATTCCTAGGTCCATTAGACCGTGCAGTTGGCGGTATTGGGACTGCTGAGGCAGTCGAGGATGATGACGAAAACGACTCATATCTCCCCCTCAATGGTGATACTCTCGCTGAGCTTGATCGTCTGCTTGATACAAGAGAAGAGGAGAAGAAACAAGACTAGTTCTGACTATCGGAAAGACTGATTTGCTAGTATGGTTCAGCAAACCAGAGGAATCTGCTTGAAATTATCTGAAGTTGAACCAGGAAAAAATGTCATAGACTTGGTTGTCCGAATTGTTTCTGTTGCACCGCCTAAGATGATCAGCACTCGAACTGGAAGAAAGACCCAACTCACTGAAGTTCTTGTGGCTGATGAAACTGGATCTACAATTCTCTCTCTATGGGGATTTGGAGAGGGTTCTGATCTCTCTGCAGGAAAGGTGATCAAGATAAATGACGGGTGGGCAAAAGACTGGAGAGGCAAGGTTCAACTCTCTCTCGGTCGCTCTGGAACATATGAGATTCTTATAGATGATGATTCTGTTCCATCCATCTCAGAACTAGGTGCAGCAACAGAATCTACTGGTCCTGAGAGATAGGTACTGAAATTGAAGCCACAAGGGGTTCCAAGATGGTCCTAGTTTACCTTTCTGCTCCAATTATCAAGAAATCTTCACGAAAGGATGACTTCTGCAATAGAGTTGTGACTATACTCGAAGATTTGGGACTCACTGTCTTTGCACCTCAACTCCTTGGCCCTGCTGAGCCTGAAGAGATCTACAGACGAGATGTGCACAATGTTCGAATGTGCGACTTTGTACTTACAGAGGTGTCTGACCCGTCCTTGGGAGTCGGAATGGAGATTATGCTAGCAATCGAGCTTATGAGGCCAGTACTGATGTTCTTTGACGGTGAAATTGAGTCTTTATCAAAAATGGTGCGCGGTGCTGATGGCAAGGTTCTCATTGAGTACAATACCCTTGAGGATGTTGAGAAGAAACTTCGCGCACACAATCTTGAGAACTTGATTGTTCAGAAATGTCCAGTTTGTGATGCTCAAGTTGCGGAGGTTCTTGAAGAAGGTCTGAAATGCATTGGGTGCGGTTCTGGTGGTCACCAGGTTACGGTGTAAGACGATGACTGAATCTCTTATTGATCCATCAAGCAGCAGGCGCCAGATAATCCCCTTATTGATTCTGTCAGTTTCAATGGTATCCAGCGCTAGCATTCTCATTCTCTTCAGTTCATCTCATCCGTTTGTGATTGTTTTTTGGAGAACACTCTACGGGGCAATTTTCATGGCGTCGATAGGGGTTGTCAGAGGTGATTTCAAAGCGCTTAAGCAGTTATTTACTAGGGATAATTGGTATTGGCTTGTAGCAATTGGAATTACATTGTCTCTTCATTTTTGTACATGGTTTCAGTCTCTCACTATGACAACTGTTGCAGCGAGTGTCGTTCTTGTCGATTCATCACCTATCTTCACTGCAATTCTCTCAACTTTATTTCTTGGTGAAGCTTTGCGGAGAAGATCCTGGGCTGGAATCCTTATTGCTCTCATTGGAGCTGTCTTTCTGGCATGGGGCGATCTCGGAGGAAGTGGCATTGTTGCACTGGGAGGAGACCTTCTTGCACTTGCGGGAGCAGTCTTTCTCGCACTCTATTTCATAGGCGGTCGCAGAATTGCTAAAGAGATGCCAATCACAGTCTATACAACCGTGATCTACCTGATTGCTGCGATTACAACTTTAGCTATCTGCATCCCGTTCAACCTGAACGTCATTGTCTTCGAACCCACTGAGGTCGCAATTTTCATTGCTTTGGCAATCTTTCCTACTGTACTAGGTCATTCTGTCAATAACTACCTGCTGACCAAGGTGCCAGCATATGTGGTTTCTTCAGCAGTTCTCGGGGAACCTATAGGAGCCGCATTACTTGCTGCGCTAATCTTCTTCCAGATACCCGGACCAACAACAATCATTGGGTTTGTAGTGATTCTATTTGGCATAGCAATGGTGTTGGTAGATATTGCTGCACGTGAAAGAGCTAGAAACTCAACCCTTGATAACGCCGATGGGGCGTAACCTCACAGCCTTCGTAGCTATTCCCACCGCATCAGAAACGTTCACAACTTCATCAACGTCTTTGTAAGCACCAGGTGCCTCTTCTGCAATCACAATACCCTTTGTTGCCCTCACGATGATTCCTTCGGAAGCGAGATCCGCTTGCACCTCTTTGCCGAAGAATCGTTTCTTTGCTTTGGATCGGCTCATGAACCTACCTGCACCATGAGCTGTTGAACCCCAGGTCAAGTCCATTCCCTTCTGGTTTCCAATAAGTATGTATGATGCAGTACCCATTGTGCCTGGAATGATAACTGGTTGTCCGATATCTCGGTATTTGACTGGTACTTCAGAATGTCCTGGTGGAAATGCACGAGTCGCGCCCTTTCTGTGAACTACAACCTTGGTCTTCTTTCCGACTATTTCATGCTCTTCAACCTTGGCCATGTTATGAGCTACATCATAAATGAGACCCATATCCAAATCCTCTGGGGAGCTTCCCATCACTTTCGCGAAAGCTTCTCTTGTCCAGTGCATCATCACTTGTCGATTTGCAAATGCATAGTTGGCTGCAGCACTCATTGCACCCAAATAGGCTTGTCCTTCTGGAGAGGTTGTGGGAGCACAGCATAATTCTCGATCAGGAACCTCGATGTTGTATTTTCTCATTGCATGAGTCATTGTCTTGATGTATTCAGAGCATACTTGATGCCCGAGACCACGCGAGCCGCTGTGAATCATCACCATGACCTGCTTCTTTCGGGTGATACCCATGAGCTTCGCTGCTTCTTCGTCATAGATGTCATCAACAATCTGAATCTCCAGAAAATGATTCCCTGATCCAAGAGTGCCACTCTGTCTGAGCCCTCGATTCTTGGCTGAATCAGGAACGTCCGATGGATTTGCGATATCGAGTCTACCATTTGCCTCTTGATGGTCTAGATCCTCCTCCCAACCATATCCCTGTTCTATAGCCCACTTTGAACCATTAGCAAGGACCTCATCTACTCCCCTGTGGTTGCGCAGGTCGATTTTACCCTGCTTTCCAACACCAGTGGGTACATCTGCAAAGAGTTGGTCAATGAGCTCTCTAACCTTTGGTCGCACATCACTCTCATCAAGATTGGTTCTCAACACCCTGACGCCACAGTTAATATCATATCCGACCCCACCTGGAGAAATCACGCCTGACTCATAATCCATGGCCGCGACACCTCCTATGGGGAATCCATATCCTTGATGACCATCTGGTAACACAATACTACTCTTGTAGATTCCTGGCAAACATGCTGCATTTGTAGCTTGTTTAAAGGTCGCATCCTGTTTCATCTTCTGCACTAGCTTATCAGAAGCAAAAATAGTGACTGGGACCTTCATACACGGTTGTGTACCTTTGGGAATTTCATAGATGTTTTCAGAGACCTTCTTGATATCCAACTCGAATCACACACTCCTAGAATGGCGCATCGCTAAGTGACACTGGCTATAAGGCTTGTGAAGTGAGCTTGACCCAGAATCTTATTACTAGCTACCTCTTGATGTGTGCCGGGCAGTACTGCCCTAAAGTATACAGGAGGATGAGTCACCAAGTGCCGGAAGTACGACTGACTGCAATGGTAACTTCTCACGGCTGAAGCTGCAAGGTCAACCAGGATGATCTCACTCATCTTCTACAAATGGCAAACTTACTTCCTTCAGGTTCAACTACTACTGAGGAAATCGGCGACGACGCTGTGGTCCGTGTTGTCAACGACGATGTGGCTATTGTAGAGAACGTGGATATCTTCACACCAATCCACGATGACCCTCAAATACAGGGTGAGATTGTCGCATGTAATGCCACCAACGACATCTTCGCAATGGGTGTCACCGACCTTCTCTCACTCCAAGCATTCCTTGCCTATCCCAAGGAATTGCCTGAGGAGATTGTCGTAGGAGTCCTCAAGGGAATGAGGAGTTTCATGGAACGTCATGGAGCAAAGCTCTCAGGTGGTCAGACAATCACTAATCCTGTTCCGATCTTCGGAGGGATTGCGCTTGGAACTGCGCACCCCCGTGACATTATTTATTCACGTGGTGCTAAGGCTGGTGATGTGGTCCTTCTGACAAAACCGTTGGGCATACAACCGGCAATGAGATCGTACAGAGACCTCAAGGATGAGAAACGCGATGCGCTCTTGTCCAAGTTCAAGGAATCTGACCTGAAACGAATGCAGGATGTTGCCGTTAGACTGATGACCTTCAGCAATCTTGAGATTGCTCAGACAATGCGAAGTGTTGGAGTGAACGCTGCTACAGATGTCACAGGTTTCGGTCTACTCGGTCATGCTGGAAATGTCAGTTCTCTCAGTGGAGTTGATGTGGTCATCGATCAAATTCCAGTAATCCGTGGGACTCTTCAACTCGCAGAATTCTTTGGCCATAAGCTCTCAACTGGACTTGGTGCTGAAACCGCTGGTGGAATGCTTGTGTTCTTGGATTCGGGTAAGGAAGAAGAGTTTCGAGGAATCCTTGCTGAGGATAATCTGCCCGTTTGGCCTGTTGGCAAAGTTGTGAAAGCTAAAGGACCGCCTTGCGCTAGACTTGCGCAGGATGTTCAGTTCATTGAGACCGAGTTCCCATGACAACATTGGAAAACCCCTCGGGAACCATGTTAGAGGACTGCCGCTGCGAGCGGCCGGTCTCATTCAATATCTCGCATTTTTGTGAATTGCGCAATTCAATAGTATCAGTGCCACTTACATCATATTGGGCGCCTGAAGTTGTTAAACCGATAATAGCACTACAAACCTTATAATGAGCATCAGAATAGTGGAAACACACAGATTCGGAGTCAGAATTTGGTGGTTGCATGAAGATTGTCGTGACAGGTCCCTACGAAGCTGGTAAGAGCCTGATGATTCATCACATCACAAATGGAGCTTGTATCAATGTTGAACGTAGGGGTACTACGATTGCAATGGATCATGGTCTAGCCAATGTGGATGGTATGAGCGTCTTCATGTTCGGTACACCCGGACTCCTTCGTTTTCGTACAATGAGGAAAATCCTCAGTGAAGGTGCGGATGGAATCATCTTTGTCGTTGACTCCGTTGATCCCGAGTCCGACGCAAGGGCTAAGTTATTTTTCAGAGAAATAGCCTTCTTCCTACCAGGTGTACCCTGTGTCGTGGCTGCAAACAAACAGGACCTTGCAAAGTCTAGGCCCATTGATCAGCTCAGAAAGAACCTTCGCTTTCTTGCGGGACTTCCAGTCTTCCCTGTATCAGCCAAAACAGGGGAAAATGTAGACAGTATGCTTCGAACACTTCTGTATCTTGTAATGATGCAATGGAGTACGGTATTTGCGAAATTTGCTGAATTCAGTGGCGACAAGAAAGGTCTGAATAAGATGATGAAAGACCTGAACTTAGAACGTGAGCAGGCAGTTGGTTACCTTCGCAGATTTGAGTTGAGAAAGCTGCTGGAAGTACAGGTGGGCGATGAACAGTTCGTTGTCAAGGATGCGGTAAGACCTCTTCTCGAGAACCCTGTCCTACTTATGAAGCGGTAGATTGTGTTTTCTCTCCGCGCGCTCTTCTGGCTATTTTCAATGATGTGTTAGAGGCTGTTCAGAAAGAATCAAAAGCGATATAGCCCGCCAACGTTGATGTTTGCAGGTGAGCCTAATGAGTCAAGAAATTGAAGACATGGACCCGGCGGAAATCTTGGAACAGGCAGCTGCTGCACTTGAATCTGGAGAGAATGATACTGCTGCAAAAATGTTCAATACTGTTGGCAATATCTACATGTCCGTCGCAGAATTCGAGGAGGCTCACAAGTGTTTCGAAGACTCGCTTAAGATTTACCAAGATATGAAGGATGAAACAGGTATCTGTGATACGATGTACAACCTTGGAGTTGCACAGATTAACTTGGAACAATGGGACGAAGCGGTCGCAACACTTCAATCTGCAAAGAAGATGTTCGAGAAATCTTCTAACGATAGCGGTGCTGCTGATGCATTATATGGTCTAGCTTTAGCAACTCTTGGTCAGGGAGGTTTCGATACTGCGATGGGCCACTTCAAGAAAGCACAACGTGCGTATAAGACACTCGAGAATGAACAGGGTGTTGCGAGTGTGATCATGGACATGGGAGCAGCCTATGTTGACAAAGAGGACTGGACAACAGCTGAAACCACGATCAAGAAGGCTTTGAAGGTCTACCGCGAAATTGAAGACAAATCTGGAATTGCAGATGCGTGTTCCCTTCTTGGCGATATTGCTGAAACTTCAGGTAATCAGAAGAAAGCAGCCGAACTCTTTGTAGAAGCTGCTCAGAACTATTTTGATTCTGAGATATTTGATATAGCCCGAGAGGTTCTTGAGCGCGCTGAACAAAAAATGTGGGATGTTCCAAAGAGCACTCGCCGAAGACTTCGAAGGGTGATTGATGAACTAATTGATGCATTGCCTGAAGAAACAGAACCAGATGATGACGATGACGCTTTCGATGAGGAGATTCTCGAGTTTACGAATGAAGAATAATCATACCTCATGAATTGTTTGGTGCTTTCCACGGGAAAACTCTATTTACTCAGAATTCATCATCATGTTGGATTCTTTCGGAGTGCGCCCCGTATGATAAATTCTAGGAGAAAATCCCTATCATTGCTTGTTGTGGCTCTAATGTTGGGAACACTAGGCCCAATCACTGGGTCCTTCATTATCTCTGGACTTGATTCAGCCTCTAAAGGTCATGTCCTGAGTGCTGTACCTACAGACCAAGTTCCACTCAGTCGGGTCGCATTTGTTGCGCCAAATCCGAACTCCTATGTTGACGAGTTTGCATACATGGCCGCAGTTCCAACCTCACTCTTCTACTTCAACGATACTCAATACATTTCTCCTCTCATCTACAGTGAAGGTTCAGAGAGTGAATCTTGGCTTTTGGATGATTGGTCTGAATATCTCAGTTACGACGGTGGGATCACTCAAGCTATTGCTATAGGCGATTTTTCTGAGAGTTATCTATCCCAACTACAACATGATGTTGGTGTGAAAATCTATCCTCGCATAACAGGTACAACTGCTGCTGAGATTGCTTCATTGCTCGCTGTTAATGCATGGAGCAGCAGTCCAAATGTGGTGATTGGGCTCTTGAAGGATGATTTTGACACTCCTACAGTTATCACCGGTGATGCTACACACACCTTTGAGAATCAAGCATCCGAACTGATGGAGTTCGGTGGTTCTGTCACCTATGGAATCCCTTCAGTCATAAACTTCACACCTCCAGCTTGGGCTGGCTGGATAGAGGGGCGATTCAATTGGACCGGGAACGAGATTCTAACCCATGAACTTATTGATCCTAATGGAGAACTCGTGGACTATTCTGTCTATAATCAAGTCTATTTCTCGAGACTGGTGGGATTTGTACAAGCTCCTGTCCCACTGAATTTCTGGGTGCCGAAGACTTCTGATGGGACATGGGCAATGAACATCACCCGTGATACCTCAGGCACAACCAATATGGACAATGAAGTTGCTTGTCATCCAGGATACACACAAACAGTGGCTATTCCGACAAATGCGAAGTGGTTGAATGTATCACTTGTCTGGGATAATGCAGCTACTGACCTCAATCTTGCTCTCGTTGATCCAAATGGTAGACTCGCTATGTGGGCTCCAGCTGGTAGCATTCTTTCTAATCCCGGAAGAGAATTGATAGAACTTCCATACCCTATGTCTGGAGATTGGACAATCATTGCTTCTTGGATGAATGCGAACGAGGAGCAAAATAACATCGAGCTATCATGGACTATATCCAGTCTCCCAACTGACCTTCAGCCTTACATGGAGTCTGCAGCTAATGCAGCTGTGCTTGCATCTCTTCTCAATGCTCCTTTACTCTACGTATATGAAGACCAGATTCCCACCGACACAGATTGGGCACTCAATCGTCTTGGTGTGACTGACGTTTATCTTGTTGATCCATCAAATCTTCAAGATGGTGGACTTTCGGGTCTACTGAGTTCATATGGGGCTCTTTACAACCTTCAGACTTATTCTGATCTGACATCGATGATTAAATCGCGCTCAAACTCTCAGGACGTGGTTGTTACTGTACCTGTTGGTGATCACAATGAGTTCTTTGCGCCTGCTTCATTCTCCGCAGCTGCCCATGGAAGTCCTGTATTCTCACTCTGTGGTAACGACAATGAGTTAACGACACGAGCTCAAGAAACTTGGGCTCCTTACCTGATTGGTCCTGAAATCGATAACATTTACGTCATTGAAAAATACGAAAATCGCGCTGAAAACGGATGGTATGATGAACGTATACCAAACAAGTTCTCAATGATGGAGTCAGAAACTAGTTTTGAAGCCTTCCTCACCTCAAGAAACGCTTACAACTCAACAACTCCTCAACCTGTTGTTGTTGTTTCTCCGGTTTCCCTTCTTCCATTGAGTTTCGACCGATCATTACAGACTCATTTCAATCCAGGTCGGATACCTGCGACCACATCTTCAATGTCATCTGTTCTCATAAATAGAGGTCTCCTCCACCGATTTCTATTCCTTGCATCTGAGCAATCTGACACCTCTCTCGTGAGTATGTATGCTTATACAGACGGTGCAAACTACGTGGATAATAACTACGACTATCACCTCTTGTATCAGATTGAGAACTCAACAGATGCCCTCGAGACCGCTGGTTTTTCAATAGAAAGCCATGTTGGACAAAATGAGGCATTTGAGATACTCGACTCTCAAGTAGCTCTATGGTCACTAAGTACACACGGAACACTTACTGAGTTGCCACGAGACCCTCCAGACCGACCTAATGGCATTGGGTACTTCTCGATGAGGAACACTGACGCTCCGTATGGATTTGAAGAAAGTTTGACAGTCAGAGAAAGCCCCTCTGATTCAAACAGTCTAGTCAACCCTGTTCAATTTCCTGAGGTTTCAAATCACGTGATAAAGTCAACACACGAATTGGATGCAGCAATTGGCAATATTGGCAGTCCTATTGTGATACTGACCGCTTGTCTTCTTGGTGGAACCGAAATGCCGCTGATGTTGATGGAGCACGGTGCAGTGGCTGTCACAGCTGCTCCACGAACTGTCTACTTCCAGCCTGCTGGAATGCTATCAGTACTTCTGACTCAATCCCTCTGTGAAGGTTATACTGCAGCAGAGGCACTGTCATATGGCCTCATGATGACATCCTCCGATTATTCTGATCCATTAATTGATAGAATCATTATTGACTATGCCAATCAACAGATTCTCTTTGGCGATCCATCCATTCGGCTTTATGAGCCAACTGCAGCTCCCCATGTTACAGCTGTGGATCCTCTTGAGGAATCATTTGGTACTCATGTTCCTGGTCAGGGCATTCGTTGGGTTGCCGCACTTGGATCTTCCTCGTATCTCCCCACTATCTTGACAGAACTAGGAGC
>MEHG01000029.1 GCA_001940705.1 Candidatus Thorarchaeota archaeon AB_25 | reverse complement strand
GCATTGAACTGAGACGCGAACGAAAGATCCATCACGGAGCTGGGATGTCCTTCGCCTGCCGCAAGATTGACGAGTCTACCTTCACCAAGCAAATAGAGGAATCGACCATCCTTGGTTTCATATTCATCCAAAGCGTGCCTAACTCTCTTCTTGTTCTTACTAAGAGAAACTAGGTCTGGTTCGTTTATCTCCACATTGTAGTGTCCAGCATTACCCATGATGGCACCACTCTTCATCTTCTTCATGTGGGCGCCAGTGACTACATCTTTCATGCCTGTTGCAGTGAGGAATACATCTCCCATGGGAGCTGCATCATCCATCTTCATGACCTGGTAACCATCCATCCTTGCTTGCAGAGCTCGTACTGGGTCAACTTCAGTGACAATCACATCCGCCCCCATGCCCTTGGCACGCATGGCCATTCCACGACTACAGTAACCGTATCCTCCAATAACAAAAGTCTTTCCTGCGATGAGGATTGCTGAAGCTCGTAGGAGACCATCAATCACACTCTGACCTGTTCCATATACGTTGTCGAAAAGGTGCTTTGTGTCAGCATCATTGACTGCCATGATTGGGTATTTGAGCTTACCATCCTCTGCCATTGCTCTAATTCTAATGACTCCAGTTGTAGTTTCCTCAGAACCACCGTGAAGATTAGGTATCAACTCTTCATGTTTCTGATGCAGTGTGAATATGAGATCTGCACCATCATCCAATGTTAGAGTTGGCTTGATTTTCAGAGTTTGTTCAATACACCAGTAGTATTCCTCTGTATCAAGACCGTGCCAAGCAAAGACTGACACATCATTTGCAGCAAGAGCTGCTGCAACTTTGTCATTAGTTGAGAGGGGATTACAGCCTGACCATGCAACCTCTGCACCTGCAGCTCGCAAAGTTTCAACCAGTACCGCAGTTTCTTTGGTTACATGTAGACATCCAGTGATTCTCATTCCCTTCAAGGGTTGTGTTTTGGAGTACTTCTCCCTCAAATGCATGAGAACTGGCATGTTCTTTTCGGCATAATCGATTAACATCCTGCCTTCTTCAGCAAGACCAATATCTTTGACCTTATAGTCAGTCATTTGAATCACATGTCTAGCTGAAACCATAAAGTATATGAATCCTACATAGTAATTTGGAATGAAACGCACTATATATGAGAGAATTATATGCAATCTATTTTATCCGATGCTGAAACGCATCTGTTAGAAGTAATGATTCAAAATTCACGCAACACTCCCTCAACACTTGGATTACCACTTGGAAAAAGTCGAAACTGGGTTTCACGTACAATCCAAAGTCTTGTGAAAAAAGGAGTGATTCGGAGCTACACAACAATTATAGATCCTGCTCAAGTCAAGGCTGCAAGAGACACAATCCTCTTCATGAAGAGTAATCCTCGAGAGCAAGATGTGAGTAAGAAGGTCCTGCAAATGGAAGAACTTGAATCATTGGATGGTATTGCAGGCGAGTTCTCACTAATTGGGTTTTTCAGATTCGATAGCCAAGGTGCATTTGAAGACCTACTTGATAGAGTGGATAGTGTAGTAGCAACCTCGGGAACTGGGAAATATAATCTAGTTCAGGTTCTTACTACGTACAAGAAGAATCGATTCAAGATTACGCATAGTGAATCAACTGAATCATATCTATCATCAAAGGAATTGGAGATACTTAGAATTATTCGCCGTCAAAAACCAACACCTGAAAATCCATTCCCACTCTCACAGGACGCCATAGGGAAACTGATAATCCCCCCAATGCGGCAACCTGCTGTTTCAAAGGCAATTGATAAGCTTCTAATCAAAAAGGCCATAGTTGGATATTCGATTGATATTGATTTTAGTTACATTGGTCTACCCGTGAAATTCTTCGTTAGAATGAAGGTTTCACCAGGTACTGCAAGTCAAACCGCGCAAAGGCTAGCAGACATGGATGAAGTGTGGGACCTCTATCGTACCAGTGAGGACTATACCCTATTTGCAACAGTTCGAACAGCAAATATCGAGTCATTCAACAGATTCCTTAGGAAACTCTACGAAAATGAAAATGTTCTAGATACGCACTCCCACATCTCGCTTGAGGAATGGTTTGTCCCAGTTCATTGAGATTGTTTCGAAGGAGGTCTTCCAAGCCAATGGTTACTCCAGAAGTTTCTGTTTCGATAGTAGATCAGTATTGGAAACCAAGAAATTATCATGATTGCACTTGTAAGATAATTTGCTATCCAGTACGCCGTTCCATTGATGGGTCCAAATGGTGTAAAGAGAAGGACAAGTGGCCCTACAACATCATAGGGATTCACCCATGGCCACCAGATTGGATTGAACCAGTGCATGGGATAGTCTAGTAGGAGATGGGAGAGAACACCAATCAGACAGGAAAACACCAACATGGTTGATAGACGACATGCTTCTTTCAAATCGTCTTTATCGACCCGAAATATCGTGGAGATAATTGGTGGATACAACAACCACGTGACAATAACTGCAAGGAGTGTACCCACTGTTACAGCTCCTACTAGACTATGGAGGAAGAGATGGTCTGGTAAATCACTGAAGAATATCCACATGAGTGGAACTTCGATATCCGGAATCACAGACCCGACGACCACTCCCGGTAGGAGGAGTCTCTTGTTGGTTTTAGACAGACCAAATGCAAGAGGATAGTGGAGTGGTGTAATCGGCATTATGACCTATCTCTTGATACAGTAAGTCTTGTCATATTTCAATACTCTTAAAGAAGAAACATTGTACTCCTCTTTCAAGGTGCAAAGAATGGGACTATACGAGTTCGATGGCAAAACACCAAAGGTCGATCCTGAAGCTTACATATCACCCCGTGCCTCTCTGATTGGGAACATCGAGATTGGGGCTGACTCCAGTGTGTGGGAGTTCGCAGTCATGAGAGCTGACATGAACTTCATTCGTGTTGGGAAAGGAACATCAATTCAAGACAATTGCACGGTGCATACTACCTTCATGAATTCAACAATCATAGGGGATTATGTCACTTGTGGACATAACTGCGTCATCCATGCGTGCGAGATTGGTGACCGGACCGTTATCGGAATGGGCGCGATAGTCCTAGATGGTGCAAAGGTCGGTAGTGACTGTGTCATTGGAGCTGGTTCTGTTGTGACTGAAGGAAAGGTCATTCCTGATGGAAGTCTTGTCCTTGGTATTCCTGGTAAGGTTGTCAAGGACGTTTCAGACATGATGAAAGAGGGGTTCAAGACAGGTGCTGAGTTGTATGTAGAACTCGGCAAACAGCACAAGCAATCTGGTTCAGGAAAATCAGAATGAATATCTGCTGACAAATCTAATATCCTGCTATGTACAGCCCAAGTTGAGGAAGACAACCAATGCATCGAAGAAAAACAATCCTGATGGCCTCTTTCATAGTGTCCCTCTTCGTCTTGATAGGGACTGTATCTGCTCAAGCTAGTCTAGTTGCAAACATAACTAGGGAAAACGAGCATCTCTGGACTTCTAATAGTTATGTAGCAGACCTGGAAGCTGGTCACTGGACGGTCGTTGTCAATTCTGACTCTTTCTGGGATTTGGAAGTAAAGATCACAGTATCCACAGATAGTGCACATACCAACGTGATTGCTGAGAGTGGAACCGACTTTGGAAACTACCCTCGGGTCGATTTCGATCTTGCTTCTGCCAGCACGGTGTATTTTCTCGTGTCTGAGAACTCTGTGTATTCAGATACGAGTGGATTCTATCGCATTGGTGTCTATGACGATGCTCACATACCTGGTTTCTTCCAATCACTTTCATTCTTTGAGCTAATAATCCTAATCTCAGTGCTAGCCTTTCTGATTCCTCTGATCATTTGCATCTTTGCAGTTAGACGTTCTCGCCGTAGTTTCCGTACACCTCAGAGGATAATGGACAGCATTCTTGTAGAGGCTCCAATGCACGCGATTCCTGACGACCATCAAGGAAGTGTCCAAACACATGGTAGCAGAACAACCACAGTTCGTTTACCAATGAAGTGTCCCTCATGTGGTGCCCAAGTTGCTCACGAGAGTGTCGACTGGACCGGGCCATTGGAAGCTCAGTGTGGCTATTGTGGAGCAACCATGCGCGCAACATTCGAGAATATCTAAGAAATACATGGGGAGGACGACCTCCCCAGTTTCTGATTCTTTTATTGCTCAAAGACTTTCAAGAGCTTGTAGCCCTGAAAAGCTGACCATATTACTAGTGCATAGACTGAGACTTTCTGCCAAAGAGCCGCCCCAAAAAATGCGGGTGCGATTCCAAACATTCCCAATAAGTGAAAAACGCATACCACTACGACGATGAATCCAATCAAGGCAAAGATGTTCTCATACTCGCTGTTCAAAACTATGGCAATAGAGTAGAACAGAATTCCAAGCATTATGAGTAAGAAGAAGAGCCTTGTTGTGTTTCCATGAATATCCGGAAAGACATTCCCTGCAAATATTGCTAGAGCTGCTAGGTTTGGAGTTGATGCCAATCCCAGGATTGTACCCAACCAGCTCAGAGCTTTCAGCCCAGTCGTTTCTGTGAACTCCGTACGTATTGCGAACAAGAAGGGTATCAAACAGACAGCCGCACCTGTGCATGCAGTCACAAACAGAAAGTAGTTCAGCATTGAAGGTGTGCTGTTAATCACTGTTTGTCCCAACGCACTGAAAGAATTTTCAATGAAGTTGTATCCGCCAGGATAAGTCAACATTGCTATGAATGTTGAAACTATGAAGATAATTCCACCAATTATTCCCAAGTACGCCCCGGTTCTTTTCCATGATGGTGACAATCTAACCACCTCTAAACTACTGAGAGTAGGAATCATTACCTATATCCGAACTACCTAATAAAGCAAGCAGGAGAGCTATTTTCCTCTCTCTTTAAGCTCCTCTTCTAGAAGCACACGTCTCAACACTTTACCCACACTGCTCAAGGGCAATGATTCCACGATTTTGACCTCTTTCGGTCGCTTGTATCCCGCCATCTTATCTCTCGCCCACTCGATGAACTCCTCAGGAGCAGCAGACTCGCCGTCCTTTAGTTTGATATACGCTTTCACGAACTCATTACTCGGGTCTTCATCTCGGGGAATTCCAACGGCTGCAGCCATCTCAACTTTTGGATGGGTGAACAAGATATCCTCGATCTCTCGTGGGTATGCCTTCATTCCACCAACATTGATCATCTGTTTCTTTCTGTCACTGATGAATGTGTAACCATGCTCATCCATATGGCCCACATCTCCAGTGAGGAAGAACCTTTTACCTCCAAACTCACGCATCACGTTCTCAGTTTCTTCGGGTTTCCTCCAATAACCCGAGAATACCTGCGGTCCGTGAATCGCAATCTCACCAACCTCGCCCACAGGCATCTCTTTTGTCCCAGTATCTATGTCAACAATCTTGCAGATTGTATCGGAGATTGGAAGCCCTATCGAGCCAAATTTCCGGTACTGTTTGTTAGTCGGATTGATGTGCGTCACTGGCGAGGTCTCTGTGAGACCATACCCCTCGAACAGTATTGCACCCGTTACAGCTTCAAAGGCTTTTGCCACCTCCGGAGGTAATGGAGCTGCTCCTGAACCACAGATGCTAATTTCAGACAAATCATATTTACCGACATTCGGATGATTCGCGATTCCTGCATAGAGGGCAGGCACACAATTGAATACAGTGCACTTGGTCTTCTCTAGTTCTCCTAACAAATCTGAGAGTGGTGGTTTCCCGGCCCTCGGGTCTGGAATAGCGACAAGCTGACCAGCAAACCAAGTCGCTGAAAGCATGCTGAGTGTGAGCCCATAGCTGTGATACCATGGTATAGCTCCGACATACACCTCATCTCCATACCTGACACCGCCTTCCCTTCCCACATCCTCTTCTTTCAGATAGACCCACTCTGCAATCTGAAGCACATTTGTTGTCAGATTATAATGAGATAGTTCTGCTCCTTTTGGAGTCCCTGTCGTTCCGCCTGTATAGATCAGTACTGCAGTGTCCCTTGGGTTGATGTTGACCTTCGGGGGCTTTGGTTCGTATTCAACAAGAATGTCCTCATAGAATAGTGTCTTCTCTTCTTCATAGAAAGGACTTTTCGGAACCTTTCCTAGGAGACCTCCAATGACCGCAGTCACTTTGGAGAGGAAGGGTTTGACGCTGCACACAATGACAGTATGGACATCCGTTCCCTTGATGGCTTCATATGCAGTTGGTGTGAAGGTTGGATGGTCAAGAACAAAGACTATCTTCGATTCAGTGTCGTTCAACTGGTAGTTTAGTTCACCTGCTTTGTACATTGGATTACAGGTCACGACTATTGCTCCTGTCTTCAAAATGCCAAAGAAGATTGCTGGGAAGTGAGGCACATTAGGTAAGAAAATCGCGACACTATCGCCTTCCTTGATACCTTTGCTAACTAGAAAGTTGGCTACTCTGTCTGAATGCTCTTTGACCTCTTTGAATGTCTGCGACTTACCCATAAACACAGTGTATGGGAGGTCTCCACTCTGCCGTGCTGACCTGTCTAACATGTCGAACAATGGTTCCTCTGGATAATCTATTGTCCTAGCTGCATTCTCCGGCCATACCTCGCTTTCTTGCCAATATAACTCATCCATCTCTATCAGCTCCACAATCTAAACAATGACCGTAAGGTAACTTAGCTGTCCAGTATAGCTTTGCTCACTGATATTTGTTGAGGATGACAAAAAAAGAAGAATAAGGGGAGGGGGTTCCCATCCCCTGTCCAATTTGTACTATTTCTTAGCGAGTTCTGCTTCCTTGAGTTCTCTTCTGAGGACTTTTCCGACAGCAGTCATGGGTAGTGAGTCCACAAACGCTACCTCTTTAGGTCGTTTATAGCCAGCCATCTTCTCCTTTGACCACTTGATGAACTCATCTTCGGTCGCAGTTTCACCCTCTTTCAAGACAATATAGGCTTTGACGTACTCATCCGCAGTTCCATCATCCTTTGGAAGTCCTATGACTGCAGCCATTGCAACCTTCGGATGCTCGAAGAGAGTGTCTTCAATCTCCCTCGGATATGCTTTGAGACCTGACACGTTGATCATGTCCTTCTTACGGTCTGAAACTACGAAGAATCCATCCTCGTCCATATGACCTATGTCACCTGATATGAAATAGCGTCTGCCATCGAATTCTCGCATGACCTCCGCTGTTTCCTCAGGACGGTTCCAGTAGCCTTGCATGACCTGTGGACCGCTTATAGCAATCTCACCGGTTTCTCCCTGCTTGAGTTCCTTCTTGCCAGTCGCTATATCGAGAATTGTGACATAGGTGTCTGAGATTGGAACACCAATTGATCCGAATTTTCGCAAGCTAACCAGAGCTGGATTTGCAGTGGCAAGTGGGGAGGTTTCAGTTAGACCATATCCTTCGAACAAGACTGCACCGGTCGCACTCTCAAATCTCTTAGCAAGCTCCGGGGGCAAAGGTGCAGCGCCCGAACCACAGGCTTTGAGAGAAGTGAGGTCGTACTTTCCTACATCTGGATTGTTTATCATACCCGCGTATAGTGCAGGTACACAGTGCAGAATTGTTCCCTTGTTCTTCTGGATTTCAGACAATAGTTCACTCATTGGAGGTTTGCCAGCTCTTGGGTCTGGTACACATACCAGAGCACTTCCTAAAAGATACGATGACACCAATGTAAGAGTCAGACCATAGCTGTGGTACCAAGGTAGAGCTCCGACATACACGTCTTCTGAAGTGAGCTTTTCAGGTGGTCCTCCTCCTTTAGGTTCAAGTTGAGCCCACTCATCAATTTGTACGACATTGCTGTACAGATTGTGGTGGGTGAGCATTGCTCCCTTTGGTGTTCCTGTTGTACCGCCTGTATAGAGGATTAATGCGAGGTCCTCTTTTGGTTTAATTGACACCTTAGGGGCTTTTGGCTCGTATTGCTCGATGATATCGTCGTAGAATATTTGACCTTCTTGGTAACTTTTACCCTTGGGAATCTTTCCTAGAGCACCTCCGAGAATAGCTTTGATCTTCGGTAAGAAACTCTTGATGCTGCATAATACAACGGTTTCAACATCTGTGCCCTTCACAGCTTCATACGAAGTTGGCGTAAAGGAAACATGGTCAAAAACGAAAACAGCTTTCGCTCCTGAGTCCTTCAACTGGAAATTCAGTTCGTTTGCTTTGTATGAAGGATTGCATGTGACTGTGGTTGCTCCTGTCTTCAGGATTCCAAAGAACACAGGTGGGTACATTGGAACATTCGGCATGAATATCGCGACTTTATCGCCTTTGCCAATACCCTTGCTTGATAGAAAATTAGCTATCCTATCAGCATGATCCTTCACCTCTGCAAAGGAATGTGCTATCCCATCATAAATTGTTGAGGGCGAGTCTGGGGTTTTAGCAGCTACTTTGTCTAATAGTGCAAAGAGTGGCTCGTCAGGATAGTCTAATGACTTCTTGACAGTTTCTGGCCATCTTGAGTTGTGCCATGGCATTTCTTCCATATTTTTCGTTCTCCATATCTCTCGTCTATAATCTTGGTCAGAATTTTGACCAGAAGATATCAACTACGACGACAATTGCTATTGATAATTCCTTCCACACACGTTTTTTATTGTTTTTCAACGTAAAACATCGACTTCGTTGGGTTCAACGGAACAATTAAGATACTGAATGTCGACAGGTCAGCATTACTACCAGATTCACCAACCTTAGAGAGGAACCCACTATGAACTATGAAGGAGTTATTGAGCAATCGTTTGTGGGATTGAAAGAACTGGTGGAATCAGGTGAGGAGATAATTGGTTACATCTATCCTCATGCCCCACTGGAGCTCTTTATGGCACATGGATTCACACCCTCCCTTATTCGAGCACTACCTGGAGTTTCAGGAGGATTCGAAGAGAGTCTCCAGACATTCGCATGTTCATACATACGGAATCTCTATAGTCAACGTACAAATGGCCAGTTTTTGAATCTGGCGGGATTGCTATTCCCTGGAAACACATGTGACTCCCTTCAGAATCTTGGTGATGTTTGGAGAGTTCGGTTTCCTGATGACAGAGTGTTCCGACTAACTTACCCCGTGACAAGGTACAGTCAGGATGATTCGACAACCAAGTTTCTGGCTGAAGAGATAAGACTTCTTAGTGAAACAATCTCTAACGCATTCAACCGGCCATTTCTCTCAGAAAGTTATGAGCGCGCAGTCGAACTTGTTAATGACTTTCGTAGTAGTACGCAGTTCCTCTATTGCGCTAGAGTGGTCAATCCAAAAATAATCCCCTATGCTGAGATTGTCCGTTTCGTTAGAACCTTTCTTACTGCTCCAACTATTTCATCAGTATCGGTTGTCAAGGATGCCGCAGCAAGTGTCAGAACCACTGCGGATAAGCTGGGGATTTTAGATACTATTGAAGCAGTTAGAAAAGCAATCACGATTGGCGATTATACAGGGGTAAAACTTCCAGACGACCTAGAAACCCCTCGTATAGTGATTGCAGGAGGAATGGTTGAACCTCAAGCAATCGCCACTCTAATCAATGATATGCCTGATATGTCGGACTCTGTTATTGTATTGGACCTCCTTTCATTCGGATTCAAGACTGTGTTCACTGAGTCTCCTTCCAAGTCTGACGATCCCTATCTGGCGATGGCACAATCTGTCTTGACTGCTCCTGGTGAACCCACTCATGAAGGACTTTCATACCGCATGGATGCACTGAAAGGACTTCTCTCAAACCTCTCAATTCAAGGGCTCATAGTTTGTGAGCAGTCATTCTGTGACCCTGACCAATTTGAGGCACCATCTATTGAAAGAGCCGCCTCAGAATTGGGTGTTAAAACAGTTCGCATCCCCTTGGACCCTGAACTGAGTGACCGTGGTCGGATTGAAACACGGATACAGACTTTCTTAGAAACTCTGGAGTGAGCAAAAAGATGACTCAAGAAAGAGCAAGTGAAGAGAAACCTTACAGACGACTTGAAACACAGGCACTCCTGCAGCAGATTGCATTTCGCCACGGTCTGGAGGCCATGGAAGCAAGTGAGAACGGTACACTCGCATGGGTGACGTCAGGCTTCCCGGTGGAGATTCCAATTGCAATGAATCTAGGTGTAGTCTATCCTGAACAGGCTGGGGCTATCATTGGAGCTCAGAAAATAGGTCCTGAAGTCTCAGGTTATGCAGAAGACCTTGGATATTCACAGGAGTTATGTTCCTACGCTCGCGTTAGTATTGGATCTACAGAAAAGCCCGATGAGGTCCCAATGGGCTCGCTTCCAACACCTCAGATTCTCCTTGCAGGCAACAATATCTGTGGGACTGTTCTGAAATGGTATGATACTATTTCTGAGATGACAGGTGCTCCTGTCTTCCTCCTAGACACTCCACCTATAGAAAAACAACAGCTCCCTCATAATCAGGAGTATGTGCATCGTGGTGTTGAACGTCTGATTGAGTTTATTGGGTCACAATTCAATCGAACCCTTGAGGAGGATAGAATTCGCAAAGTGGCTGAGCTTTCAAGTAGCGCAACAAAACTCTGGATACGTGCTCTTGAGGCTTGCAAGAACAAGCCGAGTCCGTTGAACTGTGCTGATAGATTCTTGACGATGGCTCCCGTAGTTTCAAGTCGGGGGACTGAACATTGTGTTGAGTTTTACGAATCCTTTGTTGCAGAAGTAGAGGAACGTGTTAAGAATGGAATAGGTGCAATTCGAGATGAAAAGGTTCGTTTGCTTTGGGATAATATTCCACCATGGCACACTCTAAGATTCTTCAACATACTGGCGAGCAGAGGAGTTGTTTTCCCTGCTGACACATATACCCATGCATGGACGGGCAATATGGTGGGTACAGATAAATCTTCAATCATCGATGAAGTTGTTGAAACATATTCCAAAGTCTATCTGAACATGGGCCTTGATGCGAAGGTTGACAAGATGAGTCAGCTGATCAATGATTATGACCTTGATGGATTCGTTATGTTCTCTGTTCGCTCATGCAAGCGTTACTCTCTTGGGCAACTTGTGTCAAAAGAGTTAGTCACTGAAAGGACTGGTGTGCCAGGAGTCATAATTGAAGGTGATATGGTAGACTCCAGAGTATATAACGCAGCACAAATTGAAACCCGAGTAGATGCGTTCCTTGAGATGCTGATGTGAGGAGAGATAGTCTGTGAACATGGGTATCGGAATTGACGTTGGTTCCACAACGACCAAGGGTGTCATGTTAGATAGTACAGGCAAGGTTGTAGCCAAGTCATTGATGTTGACAGGTGCTTCAGCAGTTCAGGCCGTGGAAAAGACCCTCAAAAACATCTCATCCTCATCAAAGATTGACCTGAATGGAATCCCCGTGATCAGTACAGGCTATGGTCGTGCACGTGTTGAATTGGCTGAAAAATCGGTCACTGAAATCACCTGTCATAGCGTGGGTGTACATCACATCAATCCAGACATACGTTTGCTCGTTGATGTGGGCGGCCAAGATTCCAAGGCCATTCGTATAGGTCCTTCCGGAAGACCCGAGGACTTTGAACTGAATGACAAGTGTTCTGCAGGGACTGGTCGGTTCCTTGAGGTCATGGCACGAGTTCTTGAGGTTTCCATAGACGATTTGGGTCCTCTTGCACTCCAATCAAAAAAGCCTAGTTCGATAAGTAGCACTTGCACGGTCTTTGCAGAGAGTGAGGTTATTGGCCACATTGGTGCCGGTGAATCAGCTGCAGACATTGCTGCAGGAGTGCATGTTTCTATGGTGTCTAAGATCAGTGCATTGTCGAAACGCGTAGGAGTCAAAGAGCCAGTGTGTGTTACCGGCGGAGTTGCACTGAACCCTGCATTCAGACATCACCTCTCTAATCAATTAGGTGTAGAACTTTGGGTCCCTGAAGAACCTCAACTCACAGGTGCATTGGGAGCCGCCGTTATCGCTTTAGAGAAGCATGGCTAAGCACTAAATGGAACCGCTTCTTTCCCTGCTTTCAGACCAAGCTCAAGAGCTTTCAAATTTGTTTCCTTGAATCTTGGCCACCTCTCAAATATCTGTTGCCTTAGTCCCTTGGCTGAAACAATTCCAGTAATTGCAGTCAGGGCCCCCAACATCACAACATTCGTGGCTTGCTTTACTCCAACCTCTACATCTGCAATCCTTGTGGCGGGGATTTTGTAAATCTTTATTCCATCTGGTAGGTCGCCCTCAACCTCAACCAAGTCCTCATCTATGATAAGAATCCCGTCGTCCTTGAGACCATCAATGTACTCAAGGTATGCTGCTCGACTCATTGCTACGAACACGTCTGGTTCCTGCACTTTCGGATAGTCCACTTCTACGTCATCTATCACTAGTTCACTTTTCGTGGCTCCACCCCTGGCTTCAGGTCCGTAGCTCTGCGTCTGTACGCATTCTTTCTTTTCCACTAGCGAGATTGCTTCACCCAAAACTACAGCCATAGTGACTATACCCTGTCCTCCGAATCCACCGAATCGAATCTCATACCGTGACATCAATATCACTCCCTGAGTTTCTGGTGCATTTCTCGAAGAACTGTAGTGTACTCTGGCTTCTCGACGTTTACGAATTCTCCACATATTATCCTATTCGCATAGTCGAGCTCTGCCTCATGTGGTGGAAGTCCATTCTGGATCTCTGCCACTTCGAGCAGGTGTTTATGCATATCCAGACCATCACCGAGACGGTTCATTCTACCGTATTCAGTAGGACAGGCTCCAATAATCTCAATAAATGAAAATCCCTCTTTCTTGATACCTCTCTCAATGGACTGTGTTGCCCTTCGAGCTTGAACCGCTGTCCATCTGGCAACAAAAGTTGCACCTGATGAGGCTGCGAGTTTGACCAGATTGAAGGGATGTTCAATAACACCAACTGGCCTCGGACTTGTTTGCGAGTATCTCCCATGCTCTGTCGTCGGACCAAATTGTCCTCCGGTCATTCCATAGTTGAAATTGTTGATGCAGACGACAGTCATGTCGATGTTCCTTCGAGCAGCATGGATGAGGTGGTTGCCACCAATGGCAGCTATGTCACCATCACCACTAACCACAATGACCTCTAGTTCAGGGTTAGCTATTTTCACACCCTCTGCAAAAGCAATGGCTCGACCGTGAGTGGTGTGATATGTACCAGTCTTGAAATAACCAGAAGTACGACCGGTGCAGCCAATTCCTGAAACTACAACAGTCTTTGTAAAATCAAGACCTAGGTTGTCGATTGCTCGGGCGACCATTCCCGTGACTATTCCAACAGAACAACCACTGCAATAAATCCAGGGTGTCCGATCGGTTCTGATGTATTTGGCCATAGGGTGCTTCAAGACAGGTATCGACTCGGTCATTGAGAGACTCTCCTATTCGCAAGTCGGCTCTGGGGCAAACATGATAAAAGGATTGTTGATGTGACCATCCGATTTTGTTAACGGAGTTAAGATGAGAAATCAGATTAGATGGACTTGATTTCTTTGATCTTATCAAGAATCTCATGTGGTAGTTGGGGCATGCCTGCTGGCTTCGTCATAAGATGTACAGGAGTGGGAGCAGCGAAGGCTTTCACCATGTAATAGACCTGCCCTAGGTTCTGCTCTACAACGATAATGTGGTCAACTTCAGAAGCAAGTTGTGCTACCTGTTCTTCTGGGAATGGCCATACAGTCTTGAGTCTGAGCATACCAACCTTGATACCTTGTTCGCGAGCATCCCTGATTGCTTTCTTAGCACTTCTTGAAGGAGTTCCATAAGAGATGACGCCAATCTTTGCATCATCAAGCATGAATCTCTCAAGGTCAATAATCTTATCCGAGTTCTTCACAATCTTGTCATTTAATCGAGTGACGAGCTCAATCTGGACATTCTCCTTATCACTGGGATATCCACGTTCGTCATGGGTCAGACCAGTGGCATAGAATTGGTATTTAGAACCAAAGAGTGCCATTGGTGGTACAAGGTCATCATCTGCTTTGAAGGGCAAATATTCTGAGGGGTCTACAGTGGGTTGCTTGCGATTCACAAGTTTCAGGTCCTTTTCATCAGGAATAACCAGACGTTCTCTCATGTGACCAACGGTCTCATCAGCTAGAACAAAAACAGGAGTTCGGAACTGTTCAGACAGGTTGAATGCTTGAACGGTCTGATCAAACATCTCTTGCACTGAGGCTGGAGTCAGTGCAATGATTTGGTAGTCTCCATGGCTGCCCCATTTTGCCTGCATTACGTCTCCCTGTTGACCTCTTGTTGGCTGGCCAGTACTTGGCCCACCACGCATGATGTTAACAAGAACCAGAGGGGTCTCTGTCATGACAGCCAGACCAATCGCCTCAAGCATTAAGCTCACACCAGGTCCGGAAGTTGCAGTCATCGATTTCACGCCAGTCCAAGAAGCTCCAATCACACTGGTGATAGAGGCTATCTCATCCTCGTACTGAACATAAGCTCCTCCAAGCTTGGGCATTCTCTGTGACATCCACTCAGCAATCTCTGTTGCTGGTGTGATCGGATATCCTCCGAAATAACGGCATCCTGCACTCAGAGCGCCTTCCGCGCAGGCAATATCGCCCATCGTGAACATAACACGTTCAGGCATCTATTTGGCCTCCTTCTTGTAAGAATCACTCTCAAATTCAGGAATATCTGTGCCCTCTGCAAGAGCCCCTGCTTTGTAGGCTTTCTCAGCCTCTTCACGGTCAGCCAAGAAGATTGCCATGTCTGGACAAATCCTTTCACAGAACTCACAATTTACACAGGCATCAATATCACATGCAGTCACCGGATGGTATCCTTTTCGATTGTATATATCAGTGAGACATAACACATTCTTAGGACAGAACTCTATACAGAGCATGCACTGTTTACACTGCTCTCGGAGGATGACGAGCACCTTCTCTCTTGTCCTCGGAGGTTTCGGTGTAATCGGTTTCCGAACCACTGACATCAATGTCTTTCTCCTTGGACCCTTTGACAAGAGTCCACTCTGTATTTACCGTTACAGATACCTGTTCAGGCGTGACCTTTGGCGCACGCTCAAGCTATTTTAGCCTTACCTTGAGGGACCTATCTTCCTAGCGCACAATCAACAGGTTTTAAGAGTCAAGCATCACTACTTTGCTTCCAAAATACTGGAGGCGTAGGTCTTGACTAAGGAGGAACCAACTGATGACGAGTTGGCAGAGCTCATTAAAGGCAAGACACTAAGTGTTTACTGGTACATGTTACGCCATCCAGAACCTTTGACAGCTCGTGAGATACAAAGAGGCGCCGAGTTGTCAAGCCCATCACTCTCAATGCATCATCTAGAACGCCTGAAACAATTCGGGCTTGTTGACAAGGATGTACATGGTCAATATACAATCAAACGAGATGTACGGATAGGCATACTAAATCAGTTCATGGGCCGGGGTCGCATAATGGTTCCTCGTTTTCTGTTTTATGCAACCTTCTACTCATCTCTCACAGCGGCACTTGGAAGTCTGTTGGTTTGGGTGACTCCTGACTGGTATTCACTAGTTCTTCTAGTACTGCTTGTGTCTGTCTGTGTTGTATTATGGTATGAAGCATTGAAAGTTTGGAGAGAACAACCATTCCCAGAGGGTGAAAATGATTGAAGAATAAAACTAAGAGTAACATAAGAGATTGGAAAGGGCTTTTGTTGATTCCATTACTATTATTATCGATAGCCTTACCAATTGTGAGTTTTTCATCTGAAAGAATCACACATACTGTTACACCAGTAAATCAATATCTTCTCTCAGCGGAAACTCCATATCTCAATCTAACGTATACATCTCGCACTAACTCGACTGATACACCCGTACACTCTGGTGATACACTTGCAGGAGACCATTTGACGCTGAAAGCAGAATGGTCTTCATCATATGTAAACGCATCAAGACTAGAGGTTGACGCTCCGGCAATCCCTGCTGTTCTTGCAATCGAAGATAATCTGACCACACTTGAGCTTGATACTCGTGCTCTTGGCAATAATGCGACCTGTACTATCACTTCCACTGCATGGTTATCGAATGGATCAGTCTTGTCTTTCGAGTACACTAATGTTTACATTGGTAATTATTTTGTGCCCAAGGTGATTGTTCTTACTCCAAATGGAAACGAGAGCTGGATAAGTGTTCACAATATTACCTGGATTGGCTCAGATCAAAATGTTGATGATACGCTCCTCTATGATGTACTATACTCTTCAAACTCTGGTGCATCCTTTGAATCTCTCGTATCTTCCACAAATAAGACGTGGTTTGAATGGGATTGTACAAACCTAATCAATACAGACACTTATCTAATTGAGGTCCGAGTCAGGGACGGGATTTACTTCTCATCAGATCGCTCTGATGGTATGTTCACTGCAGGAACAATAATCACCCCAACCACCACCTCACCAACAACTCCAACAACGACCCCTACAGGATTAGAGCCCCGAATTATTGCTTTCATAGCGATTCTTCTGATTTCAAGTGGAGTAATGGCTCTAGTCGTGTATTACGCGGCTAGGAAGTGGTTCTAGTCTAGAATCTTGTCAAGAAAGGGCTGCGTATTGACAACATGTTTGTAAAGACCTAGATCAGCTGGGTCGAGTCCCATTGCTAAACCAAGCAGCTGAGTGTAGTAGATAACTGGTATCTGATACTTCTTTTCACCAAGTTCCTTGTTTAACTGAGCTTGTGCGGTTTCATACTGTAGATGACAGAATGAACAGACATCAACAATACAGTCGACTCCCGCCTCAAGTAAGTTGTCGAGTTTCTCCTTGGCGATATCAACACTAACTGCTACCTGTGAGCCCCGGACACCGCCTCCCGCCCCACAGCATATATCCTTGTCCTTATACCTTGTACTCTCAGCTCCGGTTGCTTCTACCAATTCATCAAGAAATGTGTGTTTCTGTGTTTGTTCCCAGGGTCTGTTCTTACTAGGTTTTAGAAGATGACAGCCATAGTGTACTCCTACTTTGATTCCATCAAGTGGTCGAGTAACTTTCTCTCGTATAACATCCGGTCCCAGATTCGCGATGACCTCAATCAAATGTTTAGCTTCTACTTTGCCTTCATACTTAAGCCCCATCCCTTTGAAAACCTTCTGAACTTCCTTCAGCCGATTTGGATGCTCGCGGACTTCGACCAGAGCTTCTTTGAATGTGCCATAGCATCCATTACAACCAGTGATGATATCATGACCTGACATCTCTGCAAGTGCTAGGTTTCTTGATGCAAGGGCTAACCATGTTGGTTCATCGAAAGAACGGATGACTCCTGGAGCAGGGCAGCAACTTGCTCCTTCAAGATCTTCAAGATGGATTCCTAACATGGGGAGTACAATCCGAATACTTGCTTCCAGATTTGGGAACCGATTTGGCATGACACAACCTAGGAAAAATGAATACGTCTGTGCCTCGGTCATCTCATTCACCCTCCTTATTTTCAGACTCAATGAGTTCCTTAAATCCAGTTCTCTTCATTATCTCTTGCACTTGGTTGAGTGCCTTCTTATTCGAATGGGTTGTGGGTGGGAGTTCTTCGAGTCCTAGGTCTTTTCGTATCTCCCGATTGGCATCATCTATTGGGACTGCATGGCCAGTGGCGAGAAGTTTCTGAGAAGCCTTCTTATGTTGAGGTAGCATGAACCCCTCTTTTACAGCCATATTTCTCATGATGATAATCGCATCAGTGACCTTGATTTGTCTAGGACATCTCTCTAAACATGTGAAACAGGTGGCACAAAGCCAGAGATCAGGACTTGATAGCACTTCATCCTTTAGGCCAAGTAATGCTTTTCGTATGAGTTCACGGGTCCTGAAGGCTGTCCGTCTTCCACTTGGACATACACTGGAACAAGTCCCACATTGAATGCAGGTCCGAATCCTGTCAGCTCCCGCTTTCACTATCTTGTCTACGAACTCTGGATCGATATCTTCGTTGTCAATGGTTTCCCGAGAGATGCTATCAGTCATACTCAGACCTCAGCGTTTGTTATTCAGCCCCTCAATCAGCGAGATATAAGGATTGAGTTGATAGGAGTTTTTTCCTAGGACCATTTCAATCGAATCTGTATCTATCTACCCCAAGCAGACCCATATTCCCAATTCTCACATTTGTTAGTCCTTCATCTTTTGCCATCTCTAGGGAAGCTTTGGCATGAGCACTACTAGTCCGAGGGAGATCACTCATTGCATGATGAGGAGAGAAACCAAGGAGCGCAGTTGGAATCGTTGGATCATTATCTACAATAAATCTACAGATTTTCTTGACCTCAAGTAAGTCAACATATCCTGGGACAAGAAGGATACTGGCAACAAGAAATTCCCCTTTACGGTCGCTCTTCATCGATGAGAGTTCCTTGAAATTCTTAAGCATAGTCGAGTTTGAGATGCCTGTCAGCGACCGGTAGAGTTCCGGTGAAACCGCTTTGATGTCAAACTTGAAGGTCCCACCTGTGTCTGTTATGATTCCAGATATTCTGTTGAGCCATTTCTTTGAGATGTTTCCGTTTGTTTCATAGCAGACTCTCACTTGCCTCTTTTCATTCAATAGTTCAGAAGTTTTCAGGGAGTGCTCTGGATTACAAGCCGGATCTCCACCCAAGTAGCAAACACATGCGGTATAATCATCTGCCGCGTTTGCAAGTTCTTGTGGAGTCAATAACGGCTTCCCTTTGGCCATCATTGTTCGATAGCTTGCATTCTGACAGAACAGACAATCCGAGTTGCACGAACCATAGAAGACTGCTAGGTTCTTGAGCCGTTTTTGTCCAATGCCCAATTCTTGTTCCGTAGTGACTGGGCAGACCCAATCGGCAACACAATTTGTCGGAAGTGGATCAAAGTACCATGAAACTACAGCCTGACCGGGATACCTATCAACAACTTCTGAACTGGTGGCTATCCGGATGTTACAGAATCCTAAATCTCCCTCATTCATCTTGCAATGATTTCCACACTCACTGCAACTGATTGTGCCATTACTTGGAACAACTGGTACTAAACCATCACGCATTCGTAACGTTTCATGAGTCTGTTGAGCGTTTGATTGCACATCATTTCTAACACATTCTGAACAGAAACCTATTGATTGAGAGATGATTCTCTCTTCTTGCTCATGATTCGGGCATAACATTACTAATGCCAACTACATTTAGCTGAATGAACTTTACGACCTTTCGGTAACCTATTTTAGCACGAATTCTAACATCCCCTCGCAGTCGGTGTTAATCTTGACCAGTGCTGAGGAAAAATCTGCAATTGTTATTGATACCCCGGACGACTCGTTCGTTCAAATGATTAAGAAAACCGGTGGCCCAAACATACAGAACTGCTACCAATGTGGTACATGCAGTGGGAGCTGTCCCGCTGGGGCACGAACTAACTATCTTGTTCGAGGGATAATCCGAAAGGCACTCCTTGGTCTGAAAGAGCAATGTATCTCTGCCCCAGAGCTCTGGTACTGCACCACTTGTTATACTTGTACAGATCGATGCCCACAGGATGTGAAACCAACAGATGTTATCAAAGCAATCAGAAATATTGCCGTTGCAGAGGGCTATATGCTGGGTCCTCACCAAAAAGTGGCACTGAAAGTACTTGAAACTGGACATGCAGTTCCATTAGACAAGGAATCTTGGGAAAACCTGAGAGAAAGTGTTGGCATTGAGAGAGTTCCTCCAAACGCAAGCGGTCATCCAGAAGCAATTGAAGAAATTAGAAAGATTGCGAAGAAGACTGGATTTGATAAGTTAGTTGAGGAGAAAAAGGAGGAACAATAGAGATGGGAAAGAAGTCCTTCTACCACTTCCTTGGATGCATTATTCCTCATCGATACCCAAGTGTCGAAAAAGCGGTAAAGATTGTATTCGAAGACCTAGGCATGGGCCTCCTTGACATGGAGGGAGCTACATGTTGCCCAGCACCCGGCGTTTTTGGATCCTTTGACAGAATCACTTGGGCAACGATTGCAGCTCGCAATCTGACAATTGCAGAAGCTGGAGGTCATCCAATCACTACTGGTTGTAACGGGTGCTTTGCTAGTCTATGGGACGCCAATTATGAGTTGAAGCATGACGAAGAATTGCGGGAAGCTGTAAATGAAAACCTCGCTGAGATTGACCGAGAATTCAAAGGAACAATTGAGGTCTGGCACTACGTCGATGCACTATATAGTCACGTAGGTCTTGAGAAAATACGCGAGAGGGTCATACGCCCTTTCAAGGGTGTTCGAATGGCCCTACATCCAGGGTGTCATTGGATGCGGCCTAAAATCCTCAAGCAAAAAGATGACTCTGAACGTCCACATATTTTCAGAGAGCTTTGTGAAACTTCTGGAGCTGAATATATTCCGTACAAAGATGAGCTGATTTGCTGTGGTGCCGGTGGCGCTGTTAGAACTGCTGATGTAGAAATTGCCCTAGGGTTCACAAAGCAAAAATTCGACTCTCTAATTGAAGCAGGTGGAGCTGATATGATGATAACTCCTTGCCCCTTCTGTGAGTTACAGCTTGACATGGGACAAGTAGAGATTCAAAAATACTTCGAAGAAGAATACACCCTAGATATTCTTCATGTTGTAGAGCTCCTAGCGCTTGCCTTCGGTCATGAACCAGAAGAGTTTGGACTTAAGACACATCTTCAGTATATGCAGAGAAAGACTGAACCTAATTGGGAACGCCTCGGATTAGAAGTTAAAACATGAAATTTCCTTTACATGTTTTCCATGATATGGACCATGTTCTCTCTACCTTCTCTGAATCGACGAATCAGTTTCCTCTCTTCTAGTGATGCAAGGATCGTACTGGCAAGCGATTGTGACATGTCAAGTTCTTCATAGATTTCTCTTTGAGGACAAGACCCGCCTCTCTTTGTTAGAAATAATAGAATGTCTTCCTCTTGTTTTGAGAGTCGAATCGGTGTGATGACAGTCCGTGTCTTGAATCGCTTGATGATTATAGGAATACGCTCCACAAAGAGGACTGTTACTGCTCCAATTACAATGAACAGAAGACCAAGTGGGATTAGTTGCATCAGACTTGCTTGAGCTGGGGCAGTCTGCATGATTGCTGCAGGAATCTCGTATTTTACAATGTATGCCACTTCTTCTCCAGGCCGTAACTGCTCGCTGAACCAGACAAAGATTGAACTCTGTCCGTCCGTGTAGTTTGAGGAGGGGCTTGGGAACAGGGGAGCTGAAACATCTGTCTGGAGGACCGCGTGAGCTGGAAGGATTGCAGTGAAGGTAAGATTCTGAATCTCATTTAATGGTCTGATGTAGTATATCAGATGACTAAGATACATTGTCTGATCTTCATTCTGCCCAATTCGTTCTTGCAGACATTGAGTAGTCATGTTAAGGAAGAGTGTGAAAGATGAACCAGCAGTCATTGGTGCTACTGGAAATATCCTGACAACCATGTAATTGCTCTCAGGAATGATTGTTGTTGAAACAGCAGTCCCATTCAAAGAAGCGCTGGTAACATTGAGACTCCTAACATCAATTCTTACATCAAAGAAATCATTCGTCGTTGTTCCAACATTCCAGACTTCTGATTGTAAAATTAGTGTTGTACCACAATCAGTCCCAAGTATGGCCTTGATGTCCATGTTAGCCATCAGAATATCCTGATTGCCTATCTGCTGTCCATTGACTTGAACGATTGAACTTGCAGAATATGAAACTACAAGTATGAATACAGCTGCAATCAGGACGTGCTTGTTAATGACCATCTGGACCGTATCCCCTACAAACGCTTACTCTATGAATACTTCGGTTTTTCAGAAAGAATGGTGGAGGGAGTCACCTCCCTCCGAAGATATCAGCGACGTTTAATTGCTAGGCCGACACCTGCAATCAAGACGACTGTGATACCTATCAATGCATAGGACTCGATAGGAAGGTTAAACAAACCACCTGGTGGCGTGAATGGTGATGCACCTTCAATAAGTCTCAATGAGGGGTCGTGAAGAATAGAACCTCCGTCGAAGTTGGGATAGGCAAGGAATAGAAGTAATCCGTTGCCATCGGTCCAATATGACGCGTCTACATCAACTGCTTCTTGGGAACCGTTTAGATGATGAGTTATGACCGCTTTGTCTAGCCAGCGATAGAAACCACGAGTGACATCAGTTGATGCCTCGATGAATGATATCTCTTGGACATCATCTTCAAAACCATCATCATCTTCGTCGTCATCTTCAAACTCTTCTCCGAGATGTTCCATCACATCTTCAGAGTCATGATCATCATCA
>MEHG01000028.1 GCA_001940705.1 Candidatus Thorarchaeota archaeon AB_25 | reverse complement strand
GTACCACATGCATCCAGTCATTTCTAGTGACGGTTACTCCTGTTTGCACCACTCCCACAGTGACACCATCTAAATTGAAGCAAATATCATTACTTCCACTTGAGCGGTAGTAGAAGAGAGAAAACGCACCTGTTTCTTCTCCGCCCTTGGCAAACACCGAGGTTTCCCAAATCAGCGGGTCTGCTCTAGTCCAAAACTCCATTGTAATCTCATCAGTAATTGAATCCAGACTTGCACTATCAGAAATCTGAATATATGGCTCTCCTGTGAAGCTAATTGCATTTCCTATTGCTCCGCTGACACCAAAGCCAGGACTGCTGACATCTGTGCCATGATTGGCCTGTGAGGTGGAGTCTAATATTGCGTTACTTCCTCCGGATGCTTCTCCAAGGTGCCATACTCCCAAGTAGTCACTGTTCCATACATCAGAAGGACTCTCTTGGCTACCTATAGTCGGATTGCCATAGTACATAGTAATTGTAGTATCTACCGTGGAAGAAAGGTCCACTTTCACCCATGCAGTAAGATGTGCATGGGTTGAGTTGAATGCCTGGTCGAAGAACTCTAATTCATGGGGGCGTGTGACAGCGTCAATTGTGAAAACGATATCATCTCCGTCAGATTGAGCCTTTGTCTTTAGGTCAGCATCATAGATGTCGATGAGAAGTGGGAAGTCTGTCAGGTCTGCAGCGACTTTCGTATTGTCGACGACTATGTCTTTCTTGTAGTTGAAGCTAACACTCTGGGCCAATTCGGGACCAAGTGCTGTAGTGGGTTCGGGATTCACATATTGTCTGAGAAATGCATCATCCGCATAGACTATGTTGGGTTCAGTCTGAGGAGACGCCCAATAAAGTCCTGCACAGTACCTATCGATTCCTTCTGTGCCTATATTCTTGCCAGATACATCTATCTCAAGATTGCCATCAAGCCATAATCTAACCTCGCCATCTGTGTCAGAAATTGTGGCTTGTATTTCCAGCATATACCAGGAACCTGTAGACAATGTACTCGTGGTCCCATAGCCATATGCTTCGCCAGCAATATCATTCCATACATATAGGGTCAAGTCATCCCTGATTGTGACACTCAGCTGATTTCGCCATCCAGATGAGGTGTCAACATATTGCATGACAGTCACATGACCGCCACCAGATATGGAGAAACTCGGATCCAGGTATATGTGAGTTCTAGCAAGTAGGGAAGTTTCATCAGCAAAGTTTTCCCAGACTATTGCCTGTGGGCTGGCTACGTCATCTATTTCACACCTGGCTGAGTAAGTTCCTGTGTTGGGTGGTGGGTTAGTGACCGCTGATATATCGTCACCTGCCGATCCCGTGTTCCAAGCATCCCATGCACTCAGATCACCATTCTCGAAACCATCATAGAATTGGAAAACTTTTGCATGGTCATTCGGTGGAAAATTGGCTGCTGAATCTCCATAGTAGATATAGTAATGGTCATCAGATGATGAGGCAGGGATATCCGACTGGATTTGGAACCATATTTTTGTATTGCCAATATTCCATAATGAGTCAGAGTCAAGAACGCGATCCAATTCATTCCAATTAGATCCATTCCAATATGCTATTCGGATATCATCACCGTCAGCTTGTGATTTGCCTGCGGATACCAATGCTCCATGATCAAAGGTCAATGATGTGGAATATCCGGTGGAAACTGGTTCGGACCCGGTTGCAATTGTGATACTCTTTCTATAGTCATATTCTCCAAATGCAGAAGGCACAATCTCATCGCTTATAGAGTAAAATGAATCAGGGTCATTCTGGTTTTTGAACTCTGTGAGAATCCAGTCAGCCGATCTAGCAACACGTGATAATCGTATTTCATCGATGATTCCATTCCATCTATTGTCAGTGGATGTAATCCAGTTCCCGATGTGCAAAGGTTGATTGAGCTCTCCTATTACATTAGTATAAGATTGCTGATTCTCATCAAACCCATTGACGTAGATGTGCATCTCAGACCCATCGAAAACCCCCGCGATATGCATCCATGTATTCGTGGGCATTACAGTGGTTGATTCCACCTTCTCATGAGTACCAAAGGTGCCATCAGAAAGCTCAAATTGGATTACCTGACTGCCTGCTGCTGAATTGTCCAGACCTAGTGCGTATACATGCCAGGGATCTTCGACAGTTGAGAGTGACTTACATAGAATCTTAGCGAAGTTTTGTAGGTTACTTGCCTTGCCTTCATAATACGCCCAAGCCTCAATTGTGATTGCACCTGTAATATCCAAGCTCTCAGAGTCGACCATGTGTAAAAAGTCATCATCTCCATCGAAATCTATCCCACCATCAATCTGCGCTGGAACTTGGTCGTTCTGGTCCATTGAACCAAAAGCAGTACCATCGTTTGAATTCAGGGTGCTGTCAAAGAACCAAGGGTCGTCCAATGGAGTTTCTCGCAAGTGCCACACTGCCGCAAACGATGTGTCCCAGACGCCTGTTGGGTTCTCTTGGTTTCCAGCCGTGGGGTTTCCGTAGTGCATGGAGAAAACGGTGTTTGATGATGAAGAAAGATCAGTTCTGACCCAAGCTACAAGATGTGCGTGGCTTGTGTTGTAGTCCTGTTCAAAGAGCTCAATTTCATGATTCAGCAGCCAACCATCTCTTACGAAAACAATGTCGTCACCATCCGATTGGACGTCTGTCCTAAGATCAGTATCATAGATGTTGATAAGCACTGGGAATCCTGCCAAATCAGAATCAACCTTGTTATGGTCGATTGTGATTTCCTTTTCATATTGGTAACTGATCGGTGCTTGATTCAGTGGAATGACCTCATGCTCAACTCCTAGGGAGTAGAAACTACTCGGATCATTTTGGTTCCGGAATTCGGTAAGAACCCAACCAGCTGAACGGGCAATGCTCGAGATACGGACCTCATCGACCATAGCGTTCGTCCTTCGCCCATCCTGATCGCGTGATATCACAAGATCATGATCTGAGCTCACACTTCCTATCCCACTCATGCTATTTGGAGTTCCAAATTCATATCCATCCTTGAATATCGTGATGGTATCGCTTGTTCGATCGACTACTCCAACTAGGTATATCCAGCTGTCGAAGACAACAGTGCATCCTCCATCGGTCAGTTGGTTTGTAGTACCGTCGCCAGCATAGAAGTAGAAATACTGTCCATCTGTGCTCGTTTCGAACTCGTACCCTTCATCACTGGCTGAAGCTCCACCCTTGTAGAGAGGAAGCTGCCAATTTCCTGTACTCGCATCAACATTGATCCACATACTGACAGTGAAGTCATTAGCCCCGAAGTCAAGATGCTCATCTGCCGGATTTCCGAAGTTTACCACATCATCAATAGCATCGAAGTCGTATGCGTATCCAACCTGACCTCCGACTTCTCGTGTGGGGTTTCCTATTAGGGTTCCATCTGTCCTATAATATGTGGAATCTCTTGCATCACCGGAGGCGTCTCCGAGATGCCAGACACCATTATATCTACTGTCCCAAACCTCGTTAGGATTCTCCTGACTCCCCATCGATGGATTGCCATAGACCATTGATATGACAGTATCAGATGCCGAGGATAGTTCAGCTTTAACCCATGCAACAAGGTGCGCGTGGGAGGAGTTGAATTGCTGGTCGAATAACTCTATCTCATGGGGGAAACTTCTACCATTCGAAGTGAATATAATATCGTCACCATCTGGTTGGACATCAGTTCGCAGGTCTGTATCATAAATGTCAATCAAGACGGGGAATCCCGTAAGGTCAGATGCCACCTGGTTGTGATCGACAGTGATATCTTTCCTAAAGCGGAAGTTGACGCTTTCATCGCCAACAGTCATGAATTGACCAGGGCTTCTCTGATTGATGTACTGCGTTCTAATCCACGCATCAGACCTGGCAACGCTTGAAATACGAACCTCGTCGACAATTCCATCAAAGTAGGATGTTCCTCCACTATCTGATCTCCGGCCTATTCTCAATGGTCGATTAGGATTGTTCACCGATGCTGAAACTCCGCTTGTCATTTCTCCAACGAGCTCACCATTGAGATAGAATCTGGCGTATTCCGATGGGCTGAAAACTCCCACAACTTGGTACCATAGACCTGTATCTACACGTTCGTATCCTATTGTATTGATACTCACGCCATCTGGGCTCCATCGGAACATAACCCATCCTGCAGGACTAATGCTAGGATCGTCATCGAAACTAATGTCCCATCCACGGTAATTGGATTCTCCTGATTTGACAACTAGATAATCGTTGTCCACATAATCTGCGTAGAACCATGCCTCGACTGTGAAAGCACCATTCATCTGCAGCTCAGAGGGTGTCCCGAAGTCAAGGTAGTCATTTCCTCCTTCAAGATCTATGGCGCTTCCAACAATTCCACTTACCAGGTCATTTGATGTCATACTCCCATATGAAGTACCATCACTGCTTGGAGAAGCCACATCTTGAATCTGAGGTTGATGCGGCAAATAGTCAGCAAAGGTTGAACTCCATTGAGGATTTGCTGGATTTTCATTAAGATGCCAGACTGCAGGATAATTCATATTCCAAATATCTTCAGGATTTTCCTGACTTCCAAGGTTTTCATCACCATAAACCATGATCAATGTTGTATCCCGAACAGACGAAAGGTATGGCACTTTCACCCAAGCAGAGAGATGTGCATGAGTTCCGTTTCCTTGCTTATCGAAAACCTCCAACTCATGAGGTATGACTTGATCATTGTAGAGGAAGGCGATATCATCTCCGTCAGATTGAACTTCAATGTGGAGATCTGCATCCCAAATATCTACAAGAACTGGAAAACCCTGCAAATCTGAAGCGACTTTTGTGTGGTCAATGACTATATTCTTGTTAAACCGAAAACTAGGTATTGTGTCTGCAGGAGCAACTTCAATGAAGTCAACAAACAGTCTGGCGAGATCCGCCTGGGTGAATCCTGAAGAACCTTTGATCTGGTTGTATGCATATTGTTGATTTGAATACGAATAATCAATCATCAGGCAGATGTAGTTGCCACTTTGCCACCCTGGTCTTGAAACAACATCTTGTATTAGGGCTGCAATGTCTGGTGTATCATATCTACCATTAGCTGACCATGTTGTTGGCCTCCAGTAAATACTTGTATTCACCCAATCGTACTTATCTGGGAGCAGAGTGGGTTCACTTGTAAATGCTGCGACATTATCCTCATTTGCAACATAGATTCGCATACCTGGATATCCGGTGGAGTCACTCACCGCTTCAACTTGCAGATTCGCTGACGTGATGGCTGCTCCCTGAGGTACATGTAGTGGAAATTGCAATCCCACTTGATAGGTGAATGCTGTGCTCCAATCGGGATAGAGTGGCACGTCAGCTCCAACATCGAGCCACCCATTATTACTGTAGCCATTGAGGTCTATTCCTCCTGAACCTCCGTTCGAATCTGGTGAACTATAGCAGTCTCTGTTGGTTCCATCTGGCACATAGGGCGTGACACTACCGGGAGTCCCCCCTGTGACCTTCGCTCCATTAGCACGAAGGTCAATCTCTTCTGGGAACGGTCGTACAAGGAACCTCAGCTCTATCTCGTCAATATACACTTCATGATCCGAAGCCCCTGTTAGTCCACTTAGGTCAGTTCCAAGACCTATGTCGAAAAGCATTGAATTTGGATTTTCTAAGTATTGTAGAAAGGAAGATGGAACAGATGCTGTAGTTTCAAGCCAAGTTTCTATGGTGTCGGTTGATTCAAACACGTGGTGTTTCGAAGTGTAGCCTTCTAAGCGAGTGAAGATGTAAAAGTCGTCATCCATGACAGATGTGGATGAAACATAGTAGCTGAAAGAGATTTCCGCTGAGTATATCGTTCTCCAAGGCGCTGAGATTAATTGACTCATATACACATCGACCGAAGGATCAATAGTTTCACCGCTGCCATAATTGGCATCGAACCTCCAGCCCATGGTATTATCATATCCATTTCCACTATACGAGTTAATCTCCAGACACCCGTGCTGAGGATGTTGAGTTCCAGCAGAAGGGATGTCGTTCTTTATCAGTGTCCAGCCATCTGGAACAAAGAAGGGGTCACCATTGTACTCGGGATAACCATCAATGGGAAACCAGAGCTCTTCGTGATTGGCGTCAAGCTTCGGATTAACAAGGACATCATCGACCCACAGAGAGAGATGATCAAGCTGCCCCTCCAACTCTCCAGAACTCCAACCCAAGGGTGGATCAATACCAACATAACCCGAATGTGTATAGTCAATCACAGATGTTCCACTTGCCACTCTTAACCCGTTGAGGTTCCCGAGTAAAGGATTTCCATTGCCTGAGTTTGCATCCTGCCAATCACTAAGAAGAAAATCATCTCCTTTAGATGTAGTTCTTGCAGAGGAAGGGAACCTCTCTTCAGGAGCAGGACCACTAGCTAAAGGAGTTAGGAAAATGAATATTATCAAGACAGCTAATCCAGCTTTTTTCATAGTATCTGCTCCTTAAGACAACCACTTCGAATGGAACAGCAAATCATCAATAAATCAAAAAATAAGATAATCTAGTATATTTGGATACTTTTTTTTTCCAATGTTAGACATTAAATCGGATAAATCACACTCAAATGATAGACAGTTAGTAATATTACTCCAGAATAAACTCAATCCTCTCTCTCGTGATCATCTCGTTAAGCGCGGGAGGATTCAATAGCTCTATTTCGTGCCTTATTTTTGAAACTAGTCTTATACCCTCTGGAACCAACAGACTTTGAAGTGAGGCACAGGAGAAGAGTGGGGTTACATCAAGACGTTTGAGTGGATTCTCCAGAAGGTTCAACTCCTCCAATTTTGCACATTTTGAAATAGGAAACATATCCAGACTCATTAGTCGATTCTTCCGCAAGTTTATGGATACTAGATTCTTACATTCAGAAAGCGGAGAGAGATCGACTCTGAGGATTTGATTAGAACTCAAATCAAGACGCTCTAGAGGTGTACAATAGCGCAACATATCTAGGTTTACAACCTGTAGGTTATTGTTATCAAGTAATAATGATATAATTGTAGGACAGAAAGCAAGTACGGTCAAATCAACGGTCATTAAACGATTCCTACTTAGAATTAGTTCCTGTAGCCCCTCAAGATTATCAAGTTCAGTAAGATCGATTACCATGATTGAACTATCTGAAAGGTCAATTACTGTCGAGTGAGAAGCGATGGGAATTGCTTTATTGGTGCCATCTGATAGGGTGACATTGAGTTCTATCACATTCAACACTCTTGTTATAATTGAGATGCTCTAGTGAATTGATAATAATCCTCACACATTTCAATATATGGCGCTTCGCCTATCTTCCTGATGAACAAGACTGAATTTTCAAAGTGATCCATATCGTTTTCCTTCTAAAACGGGTCTGGACTCATCTTCTCCTCATTTAATCATGTAAGAAAACCTTTAATATATAAGAATAGTAATTAATCATACTTCATATTATTAAATATGAACGAGGAAGGTATGGTTGTCGTAAAGATGCAAATTCCAGGGACTAATATTGACATAAGTCTCAAAGTCAATCGCATTTACATCGTAGACCCAGCTGTAAATCGTAGATTGAAATTTGCAGGTAGATCGTTCAAAGATATCATGGAGGAGGTCCAACGATTTGCATATCTACGAGGATTCAATGTTCCCCCCCCGATTCTCAAGTTCATTTTGAAGAGAATCGGTCTTCCCGAGGTTGATGTGATTCCTGGAGAGGACGAGCTAACAAAGGAGGATCTGTTAGAACTCTCAAGAGCTTTGAATCTTCTTGATTCACTAAAGGATGAATTCCTTTCTCCAACTGGCAAAGGTGGGATTCCCGATGATATCAAAAGCAATCTGATACATCCCGTTTCAGAGCCTGAGGAACTGAAGATTGACGCTCCAGCACCTCAACAAACAAGTATCTGGGATATTCCCCTCAGCGATGAAGTCAAAGGCTTGGTCTATTCCTTCCATTCGGAGAATATACCAACAAGCACTCCTACACCAAGAACACAATCATCCGAAGAAGAGAAACCCGTGAAATTCATTTGGGATGATCCTGAAGTTGTTTCAGCTTTGCAAGATGTATCTGAAGATGATAAATCAACACCTGAAGTGGTTTCGGACATATTTGACCTGAAAGTCCTGTTCCTTGGTGAAGAAGGAGTAGGAGTCAATAGTATACTCTTTGAGTCTAATCTGAAACTCGGAAATGATTACTCCTCTCTTGATATACCTCAAACAAAACCCTTCATATTTAGTAACATTGTTGAAAACAACGATGTGAATGTTAGAGTCGACGCCTGGACATTTCCAAAGAGTATGGAAGCCAAAATACCAAAGACAGAGTTCTACACTGGTGCCGGAATTGTAACACTTGTCTATTCTGTGGCTGACAGATGGAGCTTCGACAGTCTTGATTTCTGGGTTCGGGAGATTTCCAGTGCATTCCTAATTCCTCCACCGATAATTGTAGTCGGAAATAAGACTGACCTCCGTGATCATCCCGTCTATGATGAGGATGATGAGGTGGAAATTCCTGTCTCAACAGAAGAGGCTCGTGAATATTGCAATAAAGTTGCTAAGAGTCTCGGAGAAGATGGAAATTCTCATCCATTGTTCTTCATTGAAACTTCAACTATAACAGGACAAGGAATCGCTGAATTGCTAAACATGATTGTAGACTTCTGGCAAGCCAATGAACGACCAAGCATGCCTGCGACTGAACAGCACGTTCCCACACACTAGATTCTTTTTATTCAAGTTAAGAACTGCTGCAAAACAGAAACAATTTGCATAAGTACCCTCAGTGACTTGGTAACATCTCCTTCTATCTCTAGACTATGATTCGCCTCTTCTATGACTATCCCCCCGAGTTGAGTAGTCGCATTCAAACGATCTATGATGTCACTATCATAATGGGAGTCTTTGGCTCCAATAACCAAAATTGCATCTTTCATATAAGCGAGCATCTGTTCCAAAAGCTCAGGATTTTTGATTAAGGGCGTTAACCAAATTGTTTTGGTATCTCTTAGGTCTTTATGTGTTTCAAGTAGATGCCCCAAGGCCAGTGTACCCAATGACTTCCCGGCTAAACAGACGATTTCCTGCTTCTCTTCCTCTGTTATGACCTTAAGACCCGCTTCGACATCTTCAATCAACCAATCTGATTGGGTCCTTTGTGACTGTTTCAAGAATTCAGGATTGTTAGAGTAATCATAGTCAATGGCGAGTACGTTGACACCACTATCAATAATGGTATTAATCGTGTAATGAAGTAGTGGCATTTTGGAATTATATGCCAGTCCTGGGAAAACGATGGCAACTTTCTGAGTGTCAGTAGAATGCCGGAAGAATGTATTCTTCAAAGGTCTACCATTGTACCCTTTAATTGTCAACTGATCCCATGAAACCATTTCATAGTCAACTCCTCATTTCAATGAATTCTCTGATGCTAAAGCTTATCAATGAACCTACGGCTAGAAAACGAAACGATACGGAGGTATATGATACATGGTAACAATATTACGGTGGGATCACCTTTGCCCGACGCTCATTCTTGGCTCTACCTCCTTCTGCGAAGTTTCTCTACGTGCTGCTTAGGGACCGACGACGAATATCCCGGCAAGACCTGATCAGCATAACATTCCTTCCTCCTAGGACAGTGAACTACGGTCTCAGTAGACTGAAGGCGCTAGGTCTAATTCGGGAAGAGGAACATGAGAGCGACGCGAGGGAGCGGGTCTATGAGCTGGTTCAGGCACCCATGTAGGGGAACAGTGATCCAGAAGGTGGTATCTGGGAATGGTCCCAGACCATCTTCAACTCCCAATTCTGATGGTTTCCAAAAGCCTCATAATGTACTCAGACACCAGCTGATTGAACTCAGACTGAGGCAAGAAGAATGAACTTCTATGAAAAGGCTGGCACTGAACAGATTGGTGATGCGACTCGTACCCACTTTAGCAATGAGATCACTTCAAAGCTAGATGGAAAAGAGGTCATCCTGATGGGCTGGACCCATACTCTCAGAGATAAGGGGAAGATCAAATTCCTGATTCTTAGAGATGAACATGGAATAGTGCAGGTCACTATCCCTCAGAAGAAGGTTTCAGAAGAAGTCTTCTTGACTGCTGGGGCTCTCAAACCTGAAACAGTAGTTTCCGTTCATGGAACAGTGGTTGCAACAAAACAGGTAGCTGCTGGTGCTGAAGTCATTCCAACTAGGATTAGGATTCTAAACACCGCTGAACGTCTTCCAATCGATGTAGTAGAGGGAAAAGTCGACATTGAGCTAGATACTCGATTGAATCACCGTATACTCGACCTCCGAAAACCAACAATCAATGCCATCTTCAGAGTTCAACACAGTCTAGTGCGATTTGCCCGTGAGTTCTTGGAGAGCAACGACTTTGTTGAGATTCATACCCCCAAGATTGTTGCTGAGGCTACTGAAGGTGGCGCAAACCTCTTCGAAATCAAGTATTTCGATAAGAAAGCATACCTCGCACAGAGTCCCCAGTTTTACAAACAGCTGATGGTGCTAGCTGGTTTTGGTAGAGTATTCGAGATTGCTCCCGTGTTCCGTGCAGAGAAGCACAATACAAGACGTCACGTCAACGAATACACATCCTTTGACTATGAGATGGGTTGGATTAGTGATGTTGACGATGTCATGAAGATGGAGGAGCAGATGCTTCACCACTCATTCACTAAGACCAAGAAACATGTCGCAGCCGAGCTTGAGCTTCTTGGTGTTGCCTTTGAAATACCTAAATTGCCCTTCAAGAGAATAAAATACTCTGAAGCCATTGAGCTCGTTAACGAGGCTGGAAAAGACCTTACAATAACTGATGACCTTGATCCTGAGTGTGAGCGTCTTCTCGGAGATATCTTTCCAGAGAAATATGGAACTGACATGGTCTTTATCACACACTATCCGTTAGAACTTAGACCTGCATACACAATGCCAAGTCTAACAGATGAAGGAATGACTGAGAGCTTTGACCTGACCTACAAGGGTATGGAGATTACTACTGGAAGTCAACGTATCCATCTATACGATCTACTTGTTGAGCGTTTCAAGGCAAAGGATTTCAACCTAGATGATTTTGCATTTTATTTGGATCCGTTCAAGTATGGCGCGCCTCCGCATGGTGGAATAGGTCTAGGAGTTGAACGTCTGACGATGCAACTTCTGGATATCGACAATATACGAGAGGCTACATTGCTACCTCGTGACCGTGACAGGATAACACCATAGCCGATAATACTCTCTCTTAAAGCCCGAGTGATTCTAGAACATTTACCGACCTAGTGCGGATTAGAAAAACGAAGGGACACAATCCGATGCACGAGCGACTTCACTCTGAACTCTTTGCTTCAATCGCCACATTAGACCAGTTGAAGAAACTCTACGATCTCGGTGCAGTGGATAATCGTTCTTACCAAAGGGAGTCACAAGCTCTTCTACACGATGTTCGTTCACAGATTGAGAACATGAAACGGATTGGTCTTGATATTGGCACATTTGTAGCAAGTGAAAGGATTATCGAAGCCTATCCTGAAGCAGCAACTCTACTTCGACTTGGGGGTCTTGCACCAAGACGGTCACTTCAGGGTATGACATTAGACCAATTCTATGACTACATCGGTCTCGCCATACTTGATGTCGCAACAGAGCACTCGTCGAAGGGTCTCATGGGTCTAGCAGAGTTAATTGTCCAGGTTGTTCGACGTCTTCCTGAGATCGAATCTGTAACATACAATGATGTCATTGAAGCTGTGAACCGTGTTGCTGAAAACGGTCTCATTCCTGGAATACGTACACTCAGAGGTGGGGTTAAGGTCGTAGAGCTTAGACCACTCGAATTAAGACGTGACCAAGCTGATGTGATCAATTTAGCAGCGTCCAAAGGGTATGTTTCTGTGGAAGAAGTCATTATGCAACTCAAATGGTCTGAGGACCATGCTCGACAAGTATTATCCAGTTTAGTAGAAGCAGGGATGGCTGTTGCAGACATCCGTTTTTCAACAGGTGGTCGGTATTACTTCCCTGGACTCCGGGCTCGTGATAATTCTGATCCAAGACACACAGGTGCTTACTGATTCTATGTGGAAATCAGAATTGCTCCTCTCTTCTCATCAATCCATTCTGCCAGTTTTTTCTTCACCATGAGAGCTAGCACAATTTGTATGTCCTTCTCCGGTAAGGTGGCAAAGTCTTCATCTATTTCCTGAATGACTATTGATTTCACATCGAGCCTGAGCTTTCCTGTTTTGAGTGCCCATTGATAGAGGATGTCCACCCAATCCTCAAGAGGCCTCCAATAGACTCTTAGTTGTCGCTTTTTCTTGTCTACCCACTCAGCAACTTCTTTGTCAATTAGGACTGCTGCAATCGCCTTGAATGAGTCCACCTTGTTTCGCAAATCCTTGAATGGCGGCTCACTGATGATGGTGGCCAGTGAGAGAACATGTACTTTCTTCTCCTTGGTCCATTCCAATAGATAGTCTGACCATTCCTCTGCCCAGAGGGTTCTATCCTCCTCTCGGGTCGGTATACCGTACATCCATTCAGTTTCCTCAACATCTCCCCAACTAGGCATCACGAAATCGGGTTCTGCCACAACAACCTCTGAAACTGTTTCATTTACAGCCTCTGCCTGTTTCTCAGGCTCCATGGTTTCTACAGCTTCTGCGACTTCAACAACAACCTCTGGTGTATGAACCTCTTCTTCAGTTATGGTCTCTTTGACATCGGGAGATGATTCAACCTGTTCCTGTTCTGCAGGTTCGGTTGATTCCTTAGTCTTTGTCTTCTCTTTCTTTCTCTCCCTAACGCCCAATCTTTAGGAACCCTCCGCCCAGTCAATGTATCTCTTGACATCCTCTGGAGGAGTTGCAGGGCGAATGTTTTCTATGGCATGCAGGAAGTCATCCCTAGATACGGGTCGGATGTCGAGTATCTCCTGCTCATCGTCCATTCTACCTGTCCTTTGCAAATCCCTGATTGGTTCCATGGCTGCCTCACGACAAACAACGCTGATGTCTCTTCCACTGTATCCCTCAGTAAGGTCTGCAAGCTCTTCGTACTCGACGGTGGGGGAGACCTCAACATCTTCCATGTGAATCTCGAATATCTTTGCGCGTGCTTCTTTCCCGGGTAGTGGAACATGGATCTTCTTCTCAAACCTCGAACGCAGTGCAAAATCAAGCTCCCAAGGAAGGTTAGTTGCTCCAATTAGAGTAATGCGATCCTCCTCATTACTAGCAAGTCCTTGGAGCTCGGTGAGTAATTGAGTCTTCAAACGCCTTTCACCACCAACATCATCCCCTGATCTGGAAACTCCTATAGAATCGAGCTCGTCAATGAAAATGATTGCAGGCTGGTTCTTTCTGGCTAATCCAAAGAGGTTCATCACAAGCCGCTCAGACTCGCCCAACCATTTGCTTACAATGTTCGCAGCTGAGACGTTGAAGAATGTGGCATTGACCTCCGATGCTACAGCTTTAGCAACCAGGGTCTTTCCACACCCTGCAGGTCCATAGAACAGGATTCCTCTCCAGGGTTGTCTTGCCTTTCCTTTGAAAAGCTCTGGATGTTTCATGGGTACTACTATTGCATCATCGATTGCTTGTTTTGCATCTGCAAGACCTGCAACCTCTGACATTTTCATGTTAGGACGCTCAGTGATGATAGTGTCTGATATCATCTCTCTGAGTCGTTTTTCCTCGTCATCCAGCTCTACTTCAGCTTTCGAGGTTTCTTGGATTGGTACCGGTTCGGTAGTACCAACATCAACTTTCGGAGGAGCAACAAGCCCATCAACTGGTCCATGTGCCATCTTCTTAATTCCTGAGAGATACCTTACTCTGTCTACACACTCTTGAGCTCTGTCAAGATAGTGCTTTTTGACTGAAGGTAGTGCCGCAGAGTTTGATAACTTGATGAGAATCTTGCTTGCCTTGAGATATTCTTGACAAGCATCTTTCTTCATACCCCTCTGGTCCAACTCAACCGCTTTTGCAAGCAATGTTTTTAGTCCATGGTCTACCCTATCTGCCATTCGAGTTCATGTGAACACTGTCCGTAAGGTGTTAAGAATTTCTGTCACACCCGGTACATACATACATAACATCATCTGGGAACTGCGAAGGTTTAAACGCTAACTTCCCACTGAAAGACCTGAATTAACACTCCTAGTATAAGGTGAGATTCTTGGGTTCAATTAGAAAGGCATTTTCCTGGGGTAGAAAGAAACCGGACATCGGTGAGATATCCAGCCGCCTCAGGATTTTGTCCAAACAACTAGCGCGCCAAAGGAACAAGTTGGAGAAAGAAGAACGTGATACAAAAGCACGTGCAGTACGTGCAAGAAAGGCTGGTCAGACGGAAGCTTATCGAACATATGCCACTGAGATGGTGCGGTTTCGCAGATATGCGCTCTCTGTTGACAAGTCACGTCTGCAAATACTAAAGATTCTGGCTCACCTGAATCGTGCTCAGACCTCTGCGAAGACACAAAAAGCTCTTCAAGAGGTGGCAAAAATCCTTGGAATGCTTGGCGATGGTAGTGATGCTTCAAAGGTTGTTGCCAATGTTGATGAGATTGCTCGCCGCCTTGAGGAGTTCGAGATTGAGGCAAGTATTTCTGATGAGGCACTTGATTCAACCATGGAAATAACCTCTGAGGACTTGTCCTCTGCCTTTCAGGAAATTGATGCTGAGGCTGGATTGGCTGATGCTCCTATAGCTACAAGACCAGCAGGTGAAGCTGACTCTCTTGAGGAAGACATCAAGGCATTGGAACGGGAACTTGGTGTATAGGATTACCAGAGCTTGTCTCGAGTTTCTCTTGTGACACGTTCAATCTCACGTCTGTTGTGATACGAATCCCTCATCAGATCTCTGTATCTCCTAATGAAGTCTTCAGCAGCAAGCTGCCCACTACGTAGCATATGTACTGCATCCCGAATTGCATTTTCAATTGATGCTGCATCTCTTTGCAATGAATGCACTCTAGGACTTGCATCGTAAGTTGGTCGTGCACTTGGTCTCTGATCATATTGTCCAATGACTCGGTCGAGCTCATCATGGAATGATTCAGGTTTCCTGTAGTAGCCATCATAGGGATAATGACGAATAGGTGTCGATTTCCAATCACCGACCCGAGGTCTTGGAACTGGTCGCATCAAAGGCATTTCTTCATTGTACTGTGACCTGTCATTAGTAGAAAGAAGTGAGTAAACCATGCCTTCGATTTTGAGCCTCACGTCACTTGTACTGATATCGGCCTGTTCAATCTTCCTGACCCTTTGCATGTCTGTTTGAATATACTTCTCAAACTTCCTAGCAATCTCAATATAATCCGGAAGAACCTTCTTTGTCTGATCTGAGCAGGATGCTTTGATTTCTCCTTGTTTCAGTTTCAGAACTACGCGCTTTCTTAATCGTCCGTCTTCTTCAATGGATTTCAAATAGATTAATGGAAAGTCAAAGACTGTTTCCATCTTCTTCCGGACTCGTCCAGTTTCAGCAATGAAGAGGAGTCTTTTATTGGTGATGAAAAGTGTTCCAAAGGCCTTATCATTCTTGAGAAAATCGCTCCCTGTAATTTTGATTTCAGGAAGTGCACAGACTGGAAGTTCTCCAACGGAAAGCTGACCGTACTCATAGAATGCAGTGAATTGTCCCTTGTAGTAGTCAAGTCCATCAAGTTGTCTTCTGACATCCTTTAGCGTTCCTCTAAGAGATTCAAGTGATTCGTCGACATTTTGTTTGTAGTATATGCCCATCTCTGTGATCCTATTTGTTATCCCTTCAATGAATGGGAACTGCGTAGGATTCCACTTCGTATAATCTATGAAGTCTTTAGTTTCAGCAGCCATCCTTTTCGCAATGATTTCGGCCTGGCTAGAAATTCTATTCTTGATAGCTGGGAGCTCACTCTGCATGCTCTCAATCTTTTCCTCAATCCATCTATAATGTAGAAAGTTAGCCATCCTAAGTGATACAAGTAGTCTCTTTGAGCCTGCAAGCTTGTTTGCGAACTCTCTGAGTTTTGTGTGCCCGTATTGAATTGACATTATTGCATGTCGCATGTCCAAGGCCAGTGTCCTTCTTCGGTCTTCCAAAAACACTACTCTTGAGGAGTGACATCTTGGACATATGTCTACAGTCTTTCTTCCCTTGCTTAGCTCCTTCGATTCACACTGTGGACACTCTTCGAATTTCTCACCGGGCATTGGAGAACCAAGGGTGTGATGACAGTCACTACAAACGGTGTACTCACTAGATCTTGATTCAAGACACTCTGAACATAAGGCTGCTCCACAGTCCTCACACATGTGTGTGGCTCTGTCTGATTGACATGATCTACATTGTCCAAATGAGGGGTCTTTTGTCAAGTGAGAACCTCCGGTAGTCTACTTACATCGGGGAGTTATCCAAGAATAACCCGTGTATTATTCTGGGAACATTAGGGTATCCCATCTTGACATTCCGAAGGAATGTACATGCCATATCAGTTATATCCGACATCAGGGGCTGGGGCTTAATCCAAAGGCGATATACATGGAAGACCTTGCTCAGACAGCTATTGACGCGGCTCTAAAAACCGGTGTTAGTTTTGCAGATGTGCGAATTGAGAACTCCACCACTACAATAATCGAACTCAATGATGGTATCACAAGACAGTCTATGGCTTCTCGCATGAAAGGGGCAGGAATCCGTGCATTCATTGATGGCGCATGGGCTTTTGCTCAGACTACAAATCTGGCACGTGATGGGATGCGAACAACTGGTGAGTCTGTGGCAAAACTAGCCTTAGCCACTCAAGAGAAGGTCGCTGAACGCTTCACAATCGATGGACCCGTGTTTGAGGATAAAGTCAGACTGAAAGTGAAGAAACCATTCGATAGTGTGTCAATTGATGAGAAGATGGAATTTGTACAGATAATTGATGAACAATCACGTGATTTTGATAAGCGAATTGTAGGTACTAGGACCATCTATGGAGAACTGACATCCGAGATATACATTGCAAACTCTTTGGGAACACGTGTCACTCTTCAGAATGCTATTCCTAGAATCATTTCAATTCCAACTGCAAAGGAAGGTTCAAACAGACAGCGGATTCAACAGTCCATAAGTGTTCGAAGTGGCTTCGAAGAAATGGAAACCGAAGAAGCACAGAACATTGGTACGAAGGCCGCAAAACTAGCAATCGATCTTTTATCCTCAAAATCAGCTGAGGGTGGCGTCTATGATGTGGTTCTCGACCCTGCGTTAAATGGTGTAGTAACCCATGAGGCTTTTGGCCATGCAGCAGAAGCTGACAACTGGCTATCCCACTCAACTGTGCTTGAGGATAAGGTCAACGAAGAGGTGGGTCCTGAATACCTTAGCATAAGTGATGACCCGACATTGACTGGAATGCGTGGGTCTACCGAATATGATTGGGAAGGCACAAAGACAAAGAAACGACACTTGGTGAAAGATGGTGTACTGACGGATCTCCTTCACAGTCTAGAGACCTCAAGCAGGTTAGAAATGGAGCCGAATGGTGCAGCAAGAGCTCAGTCTTTCATGCATGTCCCCATCCCTCGAATGAGCAACACCTTCATGGAACCAGGCGACTGGGATGTAAATGAACTCATAGAGGATACGAAACAGGGCATTCTTCTTTGTAACATGAACTATGGGTATACACAACCTGTAAAGGGTCAATTCATGTTCCAAGCCAGTTATGGGTATTTGATCGAAAATGGTGAGAAAGGAATAATGGTTCGAGATGTTTCACTTGCAGGGAATATCCTTGAGATATTAGCGAAGGTCGATGGTATTGGAAAAGAATTCGAATTGGAAGCAGGATCTTGTGGCAAAGACGGCCAGTATGTTCCCACAATGACAGGAGGCCCTCACGCAAGATTCCGACAGGTACCCGTAGGAGGTATGTAAATGAAGGAACAGCTTCTTGAGATAGCCGAAACTGCCGTAGGAATGGCCGAGAAACTGGGGGCCTCTCAGGCTGAGGCTTACGTAGGCCAATCACGTGCTTTCGCTATTGAGGCTGAGAACTCTGCAATTCGAAATGCAGAGGAGAAACTAGATGCTGGCATTGGCATTCGATCTGTCATCGACAAAAAGATTGGGTTTGCATTTGTCACCACACTTTCAGATGATGACATACGTGAGGCAGTCACTAGTTCAGTGAAACTTGCTAAAGCATCAATCCCTGATCCGGAGTTCATCAGTCTCCCGTCAGCTGACAACTCATACTCAACGGTGAAGGGTCTCTTTGACAAAAACATCGCGGATCTTCCTTCAGAAGTAACTGCAAACCTGATAATCAGAGTCATTGACTCTTCGAAACAGGCTCTTGAAGGACGAGATTATGCAATCACTGCTGGAGTTCAGAGCTCTTCAGGAATGAATGCGGTAGTAAATTCATTGGGTATCTCATTCTCTGAACCACGTTCATCCATTCTGCTGTACTCTTCTCCCAATGTAAAGGAAGGAAACGATCAAACAATGAGTTATGACTATCAAATAACTCGGGATTTCAGTGAGATAGACCCTGAACGAGTCGGAGAGCATGCTGCTGAACTCGCACTCAATCTACTCAATCCCAAGACAATCGAGAGTGGTGAGATGCCAGTGATTTTCACTCCACTTGCAGCAGGAACTGTCATAGGACGTGGATTTGCCGGTGCAGTGTACGCTGAGGAAGTGCAGAAAGGGCGTTCATACATCACTGATGCTTTTGGTGACACAATCGCTTCGGAACACCTAGCGATTGTTGATGACGCCTTGTTGACGGCAGGATTGGGCTCAAGAACTTTCGATGCTGAGGGATATCCTTCACAACGAACCTCGATAATTGACGGAGGCGTGTTGAAGGGGCTACTCCATAACTCCTACACTGCAAACAAAGACGGGGTGGAAAATACTGGGAATGCCAGTAGACCTTCTTATTCAGGTCTTCCATCAATCTCCACCTCGAACTTCATCATTTCTCCCGGGAAGGGAACTCTGGATGATCTGGTTTCAGAGATAGATAGGGGTGTTCTATGTAGGAATACTGCAGATCAGCCAAACATGACTACAGGCGATCTCAGCGCTATGCTATACGAGGGTTTCTACATTGAAAGAGGGGAAATCAAACACCCTCTCAAGAACACACTTGTTGGAATAAATATGCGCGACTTGCTACAACGTATCAGTCGAGTTGGAAGTGACTCCCAAACCACACTGGCAATGATTACACCTTCATTTGTTGTTGAAAAAGCCACTGTCACCTCAGGATAGATCACATACGATCTACAACAGGGATGCCAAGGACCGTTAAACAGTTGGCCATTGAAGTCTTGAATGCACGTACAAGTGCAAGCCGTGAAGCCTTTACATCTGGCTCAGCTTTGAGGACTGGACACGAATCATAGAACTTGCTGAAGAGGTTAGCCAAGCTATAGGTATATGCTGTGATTCTATTCGATGTGAAGCTAGTACCCCACACACTCTTCTTGAGAGACCTGACCACCTCTAGAAGTTCCTCAGGGAGTTGTGCGATTGCCTTGACCAACTCGAACTCGGTATCTGTTGAGAGCAGTGTGAGATCAATCTTAGATGTTATTTCATCCTCCGCCTTCTCCAGAATCCTCTGGGCTCTCGCATGTGAGTATTGAAGGTAAGGTGCTGCATCACCATTGAAATCGAGAGCTTCATTCCATCTGAAAGTTATCTGCCTATCCGGAGAGGCATTCAGCATGAAATAACGTACAGCTCCTACACTAACTTGGTTAGCAACCTTATCTTTGAATGTGTCATCTTCGTCTGGATTTCGTTTTTCGACCTCAACTCTCGCAAGTTCAGTCGCTTTGTCGAGCACGTCATCAGTAGAATACCCGATCCATGTCCCATGCCTTCCGGAGAAATCGACATCCTCAAGTCCAACAAACTCGTAGGCTATATGATGTGAGTTTTCACTCTCTTTGGAATATCCAAGAATGTCCAAGATGGTGTAGACCAGTTTTTGCGGATGCGCCTGTCGAGACCCTATGACATTCATCACGATATCGAACTTCCCCAAATCCACCTTCTGACCTTGAAGGTCTGTTCGCATGACTGGTTTGCCATTGGGTTGATTCTCAAACAGGGAATATTTGAACGGGTCTTCAATAATCCCAAACTTCCAAAGCTGAAATGCAACATCTGCTCCAGTATATGTCCTAGTACCATCAGATCGGAATAATACCTTATAGGGGTCCTTCAGATCTTTGAATTCATCAATCACTGACAAATCTGCAACTATACAACCTGCCTTTTCACCCTCATCGAGTTTCAGGATGTTATCGGATTTTAGCATCATCTTCTGGGCTAGTTCTAAAAGCCCACTATGTGCTATCGTACTCTCCCACGCTTGGTAGTCATGGTATATGCCAAGTCTGTATGAAGTTTCATTCTGTGCATTGAGACACTTGGTCACCATTTTGGCACTTAGTTTTGCTTCTTTACTCTCAAAATCCTCAAGCTTTCTGGAAACCTCTCTAACCGCCTCCTGAACTGAGTCATTATTATCAAACGCTTCCTGCCCCTCAACATACAGATGACCCAGATAATGATCGTACTTCTCATCGCCTCCATTATCTTCAACTTGCAGGAGTTTCCAAATCAGCTGTGCAATCTGAAGTCCCAGATCATTCACATAATCTAACCTGACCGCATCATAACCCACCCAGTCAAGTATGTTGCATAGAGTGTCTCCAAGGATCGCGTTTCTTGCATGACCAATGTGCCAAGGTTTGGAGGGATTGACTGCCGGGGATTCAATCAATGCTCGTTGACCCTTGAACTCTTGGCTGCGTCCATAAGAGTCGCCCATCTCAAGGACGCTTCCCACAATCAGCTCAGCCAATTTTCCATGATCAAAGAAAATGTTGATGTAGGGTCCCTTTGTTTTGATTTCTTTAATCATTGGTTCCTTATCTGCAAGAGATTCTAGTTTGGATAGAACCGCATTTACAACTTCTACTGGATTCTTCTTGAGTTCCTTTGAAAGTGAGAAAGCAATTGTTGATGCAAGGTCTCCTAAAGCTGAATCTGGTGGTTTCTCAATTGATTCAGCGACGACCTCTTGTGAAACTGAGAAAACCTCGGACAGCATTTTCACTACTGCCTGTCTAACTGTTTCCCAAGGGTTAGTGAAAATCTTTGTCACCTATATCTCACCCAGAAGCAATAGAGAGTTCTCAGTTTGTGTTCATAAATGAAACGCTTAGAACTCGATGAGTATATTGGTATGTGGGGGGCTGAGCTTAACCATATATGTGTAGTAACAAAATGAATGAGATATTTCTGCTTCGGTTTCGAATTGTTCAATTTGATTAATATAGCATTAAGATGTGCAATTAGGGTGTTTTTTGTTCAAACAATTGTTTAAAAATTCGACAAAGGGTTTATTTACCTTTATTGTCTGCGCAAAGGTATTCGTTCGCCCGTTGAACGATTCACCAGTGCCACAAACGACAAGGATTCTCTCCACGCCAGGGGGAATCGACGCATTCGATCAACCCACAGCTCTGACAGCAGTGCCACTCGTAGAGTGAGCCTGCATGGAGATGATTGGACTGGCCAGCAGACACTCAAAGACCCAAAAAAAGAGAGAGCCTAAAGGTTCGGCCAGCTATATCTGTTCTGCTTGTAGCTGCGTTGATGTCTATATTGACCACGCTCGTGGAGAAGTTATTTGTTCTAGTTGCGGACTTGTTCTTTCAGACCGCTCCATAGATATGGGTCCAGAATGGAGGGCCTTTACTGCTGATGAGCAAAATGCCCGTCAGCGTGTAGGAGGCCCAACAGACTGGAGCAAGTTTGACCAAGGTCTTACTACTACCATTGGTCGACAGAACGTTGACGCATCAGGAAGAAAACTCACTTCGACACGAAGAGCAGAGATTCACAGACTTAGAAAATGGCAAATCCGAACCAAGGTGCACTCCTCTGACAAACGCAACTTAGCAGTTGCGATGACGGAGCTACATAGAATAAGCTCTCAGTTGAGTATCCCGTATTCGATTCGAGAGACCTCGGCCGTGATCTACAGGAAAGCCTTACGAAAAAGACTTACCCGTGGTCGTACCATTCTCGGGATGATTGCCGCCTCGCTCTATCTGGCGTGTCGTGTTCATCAGGTTCCGCGACCTCTTGAGGAGATCGTTGAACAGATACAC
>MEHG01000027.1 GCA_001940705.1 Candidatus Thorarchaeota archaeon AB_25 | reverse complement strand
CATGTGATACACACATTGTTCTTTGGTCTAAACAAATCCAAAAAACGGAGAAAGAATACATGATGGTAGAAGTCGCCCTCCTTGTAGGAATCTATGCAATCTGGTTACTCCTCCTTGTGAACGCAATGGTGTCGAGTGAAGAGATTTCACTTACAGTAGCAACCTTACCATTCATTGTGACCTTTCCAATAGCCCTGATCCTAGCAGCTTGGATAGAGATTCAAATCCCAGGTGTATTCATTGTAGATGTTGTGCTCACAATGATAATTGGGGTCCTCCTCTTCGTGAGGTGGGTGATGGCCATAGTGGGTGAGTAAAAACTTACTTGTCCTTTCGTTTAAACTCAGTATATCCACATCGACCACAAGCAAAACGGTCGAAGTGTTCAGCCATGAAAGTGCCCTTCTCGCAACGTGGGCATGATCTTTTGGAACTAGTTACCTTTCCTGACTTGTCAACCTTATACATTTCATGCGCCTTTGGCATCTATGCTTCTCCCCCTTCTTGTTTCTTTGACTCATGTCTCTTGACAATATGGTTAAGTTCAATTCGTTTCATCTGGTCGGGGTCAGAATAGATTCTGGCAGTTCCCTCAGTTATACCTGCACCAAACTTGGTGTCAAGGTTCCTGATGATGACTGCTGATGAATCTGCATCAAACTGTGCAACAATCTTTGCCTGGATATCCGCCCGACTCGGAGTGCTTGCTCCAGCATGATCGACCCTGAAGTCGACTTCCTTCCTTGCAAGAGGTTTGTTCTCTCGTTCACTTAGGATTTCGATTTTCATTGGTATCACTTACCGAAAGTCAGACCGCCTCAGGGGTGGGTCAGCCATTCGACTTGGGGTTGTCTAATAAAGCTTTCACCACTGACAAGAAATACTAACGCACCTTCAGCGCGTACTTCCCTGGCTTGTCAATGTTGAGTCGGGAGGCAACATAAGAACTCAGTCTAGGGTCCTCACGTTTGTCGCGTCCTGGAAGAATGACCACTATCCCTGTGTATGAGGTCGAGAGATTAGTGCTTTTACAGTTGGGGCACATACTCTCAGCTGTGAGGTAATGACAGGCTTTGCATGCTTTCATTTTAGCTATTGTTGTCCCCTCCCGGATTATTTCTTCTTCTTGTCTTTCTTTGTTTCACCACGTGCAGCCCTCACATCTTCTTCTATCCAAGATCGGTCAGGACCAATCTTCCCAAGGAAAGGCTGTCTCATTGTAAGACCGAGTTTTCCGGACTTGTTACCGGATTCAAAACTTATCGAAGTGACTCTGGCTCTCACCATGTCTCCTTCTGATAGAGTCCTACCAGTTTCCTTACCTAGGAGAGCGTTACCCTTTGAGTCCTGCGTGATAAAATCATCACAAATCTGACTGACATGACAGAGGCCATCAAGTGGTCCCATTCGGATGAATGCTCCAAAGTCCATAAGCTCCACCACGTTGCCCTCCACAAGTTCATGTCGGAGAGGCTTGAACACAAGCACACGATATGTCACGGAATGGTATGTTGCACCATCACCCGGCATGAGGCGACCCTGACCAATATCATCAATCCCAATGACTGCAATCATCAGACCAATGTCTCGATCGAGGACATTCTCGTGCTGCTTCCGCAGATGAAGCATGGCTGCGTCTTCCATGGGGGAACCAAATTGCGATGGAGGAATGCGCACCACGTCTTTTACTGTCACAATACTGTACAACTATTGACGCTCCTTGCCTAGCAGGACAATTCTAATCAGAACAATCAGACTCGAGAGCTATCCCGAGGTCTGAACCCGACGGCTCAGCGCAGAGTCGCTTTGCAAAACATAAAAACGTTGTGACAGGTCTCAAAAGATTGACCCTTGGAGTTCTAGATGCTTCTTACCTCGAAGTATAAGGACCGGTACTCCTCGGTCAGCTGCTCGTTCTCTGAGTTCTCTGTCGTTGGTTGCTAGTATACCCCCAACTGATACAGCGTACTCCAATAGTTGATCATCAACTAAGGAGTCTTTCATTGATTGTTCAATCTCTACAACTTTGCATCTTTCTGTCAAATCCAATGCAATCCTGAACATTCGACTCTCGGTTTTCCCTGATTTCTCAAGCTTCGCCTTAATCTCATCTACTACTGACTCCAAGAGAATGAATTCAACACTTCGTTCGAGTACTCTTTCTGCTTCAGAAAACACATCTACACCAAACTGTGCTGGTACAGTCAGGAAGTTAGTATCAAGTATTACACGAAGCGGCAAAGTTCTCACCAAGAAGAGGTGATGGTTTCTATAGTGGATTGTGCTTTAAATCTCAGCATGACCAATCAATCGCCACTTGTTTTCAACTCTACGGCCAATCGCAATTCTCTGTCCTTTCTCCGCAACTACTGGACGTTTGAGCGCTAGTTCAATCTCATCCCCGTGCAATCGAGTGATTACACCTACTGTGGGTGCGGTTCCAACCACCAACATCATTGGTTCATTTAGCCTGAGATTCTCCACTTCCTTCTTAGACTCTATTCCAACAACTCTTTGCATGAGGATAGGTTTCACCATGAGTTTATCGAAGATTTTAGGCATCTTTCCAACTTTCCCAACGACATTTCCGACTAATCGGTCAGCACGAGTTGAGGCTGGATCTAATGCAGTTCCTACACCTATCAGCCCTCCAGGATATGCCTCTTGAAGTGAATTTCCACTACCGGATAGAAGACTCACAACCTTTGCTTTGATTGGCTTGAATCCTTTCTCGCCCTTTGCTCCTGGAGCAATCTCAATCTCATCACCAATACTCAATTTTCCTTGTACGATTGACCCGCCAACAACTCCACCCTGCATCTCCATTGGCATTGTTCCAGGTCTGTTTATGTCAAAGGAACGAGCGACAAACATCTTGGGCAGAGCATCATCGTTACGATCTGGTGTTGGAATAATTTCCTGAATAGTCTGAATGAGTAGGTCTGTATTGGCACCGAAAATAGCAGAAACTGGTACAATTGGAGCGTTCTCTGCAACTGTTCCTTTTACAAAGTCCTTAATTTGTTGATAATGGTCCGTCGCCTGCTCTTTGGATACAAGCTCAATCTTGTTCTGAACTATGATGATGTTCTTCACCCCGACAATCTCAAGGGCATGAAGATGCTCAGAAGTCTGTGGCATTGGACAAGGCTCATCGGCTGCAATCACAAGAATCGCTCCATCCATAAGACTAGCTCCACTAAGACATGTCGCCATGAGGGACTCGTGGCCAGGACTATCAACGAATGAAATCTCTCTCAAGACTTCTAATTCTCCCCCACATTTGCTACACTTACCTTCTTTTGCCAGATGCGAGGTGGTGAATGCCTCAGGTTCAGGACAGCTCCCACACTTCATCAGAATGGTGGCTGCGTATCCAAGTCTAATCGAAATACCACGTTTAATCTCATCTGAGTGACGATCGGTCCACTCTCCTGTTAGATATGAAACAAGCGTGGTCTTGCCATGGTCGACATGACCCAACGTACCAATGCTAATCTCTGACTGTCCCTCGTATTTCCTGGTCACCTAATCTTCACTTCCGACTGTTCATTGTGGGCGTTAGTCTCTGTCCTCCCGTTGCCCATATGAAGTATATGGTTCGAACCATGGACACAACGATGCCTGATAGAAGAAGATGTCTATGCTGGCTTCATCACGAGTTCATCGAGAGGAGTAGCACCCTTCTCTTCGACCCTCATGTTTACCTGGGATATGTCAGAGCTCAGCTCTCTCCCACGGACTGTCTTTCTTCTGGCAATTCCCTTCCTCTTTGGCCTAAAACCAGGGGCACCATGTATTAGAACTCGTTTCTTACCACTACCATGAACATCGGGCCGAATGGGGAACCCAGAAGAATCGCTTCCACCTGTGATTTTCAATTTGTATCCGGGTAGTCCTAGGACGTCACCCTCAATAATTTCGCCAATAGTCTTCCCAACAAGGGCATTTGTTTTGGCGTCATCTAATTCGTACTGGATGGCCTTTCCAGTTTCTGGGTCTGATATCACAAGTTTGTATGGCAATTATCGCTTCGCCTACCTGAATTAGTGGTAATGGGTCCCAAAGGACTCCAGCGCTAGCCAAATTGACTCACTTTATGAGGATTGTGGTCGGACATCCTCTTGACATACCCAAAAATACACTGAGAGCTTATACCGTGTACATAAGCATTATAACTCGTGTCCATCTCTGCTCGCACTCACGCTGAGGACTGACTACCAATGGATCCGTTGACAGTATTTGGAATCATAGGTCTCATTTGGCTTGCAATATACATCGTTGCTCAATATATTGGTGTTGAGAAACTCAGTGAGAGAGGCATAGACGCTGGGTTTCCATTCTTCATCATGTACCGTACCGAACGACTGAATGCGTTCCTTACACGGATGGGCAAAAAGTTTCCACGTGTCTTCTTCAATATCGGTATTGTCGTAGGATTTGGCGGAATGATTTTCAGTTTCTGGATGTTTGGTGACAACCTGATCAAGTTCTTTGTTCAACCTGCAGCTGCAGGAGGCGTTGTACCCATAATTCCCGGTGTGACCATCACCGGTCTTCCCTTGGTTTACATGTTAATTGGCTTAGCAGTCACTCTTCTCACACATGAGTTTGCTCATGGTCTAGCGGCTTCAAAGGACAATATAGGAATCAAGAGTTCGGGACTACTGGCGTTCTTCGTTCTGTTTGGAGGCTTTGTTGAACCCGATGAGGAGCAGTTCGAGAATGAAGCCACACCTCAGTCACGTATGCGGATGTTAGCTGCTGGTTCATTCGCTAATTTTGCATGGGGCTTTGTGTTTCTCATAATTCTAGCAAACTTCTACCCATTGATGTCAATTGGATACTACCCACCGAATGGGGCATATATATACGATTTACAGGCTGGAAGCCCCGGTGCAGCAGCTCTCGACATCGGTGATGTGATCATTGGTCTCAATGACACAGAGATTGCTAATTGGACTGCTGTCAGTAGTTTCATGGTGGATGCTCCAGCAGGTGCCCAACTCACCTTACACAAACTCAATGGTAGTAGTGTGACAATTATTCTGGCTGCAAGCGAACAAAATGCAAGTAGGGGATACATAGGGGTATTCGGGTCGGATTATTGGGAACCTAGACCTGGCTGGGACCTCATTCTAACACCCATGTTTGTATTCCATCTACAGCAGATAATCTTCTGGTGCTATTTGATTCTGATGTCAATTGCACTTTTCAACCTCTTACCAATCCCAGTATTCGATGGTGACAAGTTGCTCTCCAATGGCCTAAGCCTCGTCATAAAAGATGAGAAGAAAATCAAGTACATCATGTGGCCAGTACGAATCGCTGCGCTTGGAATTGTTCTATTGAGCATTGTTTTGAGCTTCATCATGGGCAAAGGACTGTTCTGAATGCCATTTTTCGGTTCTGTGGGACCTAAAAAGGCATGAAATCGAATGATAGTCCGATGAAAGATGATGACCCACCAGATTGGTACAAAACAAGATGTGCGAGAAAAAGCTCGGAAAGCACTTACAGACTATCTGACAATGTTCATACCTGGTTCTTGGAAAGAACCTCATGATAAAGTGAAGTTATTGCTTCAAGCCAACGGAGATGTTGACTGGGAAGCCCTCAAAGGTCATGCCCTAGCATACTTTGATGAACAGCGGCTCTCTGAAGATCGAGTTGAATGTCTGGCTCGTGTAGAGCGCATGAGTGATGCATTCAAAGAGATTCATAATGTTCTCTCTCCAGCTGAATGGTACAAGACTGTTGATGAAATTCTACTTGCAGCTAACTTTCGGGCAAGTAAGGCCGCTCTTCATATCAGACGTGTTCAAATTGTAGACGACCTGAAAGAGAAAGAGAAGAAAGAAGCTAAGCCAAAGACTTGAGGAATAAACACGCTCCAACATGCTCATTGCATGAGAAATGTGCGTGTAAATAGCTTTAACTTGGAATCCCGTGACATTGGCGACTTGGAGTCGCTATCATGCAGTCGGTATGCTCAAAATGTGACAAACCTGCGGTATACCTACGTAGGTACACATCTGAACGACTGTGCAAAACATGTCTGGTCCAAACAACAATAGACAGGGTACGGCGAACCATCAACCGTCACAAGATGCTAGAAGAGGATGATAGGATAGTTGTGGCGATTTCTGGTGGAAAAGATAGTGCAGTACTGCTTCATATCCTATATCAGATTGAATCAAATTTCTCCAAGTCGGAGCTAATCCCTGTCACAATCGATGAAGGTATCAAAGGATACAGAGACAAAGCGCTCAATGCCGCTAAAGAAATGACGAGGTCTCTTAATCTCAGTCTTGAAGTCATTTCTTTCAAGGACCTCTTCGACTATTCATTGGATGAACTAGTGAAGATGCGGACGGACAATTCACTGGGTGCGTGTTCATATTGTGGAGTGCTTCGGCGTCGTGCGTTAAATGAAGCTGGAGAGAAGATAGAAGCAGATGTCATCGCAGTTGGTCATAATCTTGATGATGAAGCACAGACCGTGTTAATGAACATCATGAGGGGCGATAGTCGTAGAATCGCTCGAACAAATGTACCCCGAAGCAGATCCATCGAGGGTCTAATTCCTCGTGTAAAACCCCTCACTGAGCTGTCCGAACGGGACATTGTTGCTTACTCACATCTTCTAGGACTTGTCTATCACGATGTTCCTTGTCCGTACTCTGGTGAGGCCTATCGTAACGACCTGAAACCGTTTCTGAATGATATGGAACACAAGCGACCTGGCACACTATTAGCAATTTTACGTTCTGCAGAAGCTATGACTGAGGCTTTCTTGGCTACCCCTTCAGACTGGTCACTAAAAACCTGCGAGAGATGTAACTCACCATCTCCATCGAAAGTTTGCAAAGCATGTAAGATGCTCGAAGAGATTAGGGGCTGATTCTGGATTGGCAAAGAAGCCCGAAATGCTGCATGAGCCTCGAGAAGTCCTCTACGATCAAGAACATTGGAATCATTTACAGAACCTAAGAAGTGAAGCTCTTGGGAATATGTCCAAACTTGAATCGGGTGGATTCAAACCGTTTGTATACGGTTCCGTAGCACGTGGTGATATCACAAAGTCTTCAGATATTGATATCATCATTCTCCGCCCAGTTTCTAGCTATCGGTTGGAACTAGTCTTGAAACAACCAATAAAGAGAGAGTTAGTTCAGGCCACGCCCTCCATGGTCCTCAAGGGCCATATCCATTTGCCTGAGAATATCGTTGTGACCTTCCCTCTTTTCAAGTTGAGACCTAGAGAGGAAGAGTTCTATCGCTGGGGTGGTCTGATAGACAGCAATGGACTCGGAAGTGAAACAAGAGTACGTGGTGTAGACAAACGACTTGTCCTCATTGAACCTACTGAAACAGGACATCTAGAACATGGAGTCATCGGAAAAGAACAAGAAGTGTCCAAGAAACTAAATGTAAGTATTGGAATTGCTCAGGAACGAGTACGAGTCCTAACACGTCGTGACAATGTTGGAAGGACTGGTGTATACCTCACTAGAACTTTGAATGAAGATGAAAGCTTTGAGGCTGTTGCAAAGAATCTACAAGATAGTGATCCTGCACTACGTAGGACTATTCAACGAAGGGGTGGATAGAAGATGACACCTAAGAACCGAGAAACTAGAGAGATTGAGGGTGACTCTCTGCTTCTTGGTGAATTGCCTCTAGGATGCACACTCTGTATAAAGGGTTCGAAGATGGTCTTGTTTGTGACTGGCTTGTGCGATAGTTCCTGTTACTATTGTCCGATTTCACAGGACAAGTCTGGTCAAGATGTAATCTTTGCAGACGAGATGCCTGTTACTGATGAATCTGACATTCTATTCGAGGCGAAAGCAATCAAGAGTGAAGGAGCAGGCATTAGTGGTGGAGACCCCTTATGTGACCTAGACAGGACCCTGAATTACATTCGACTATTGAAACAAGAGTATGGACCTAATTATCATCTCCATCTCTATACCAGCCAGAACGATGTAAGTGAAGATGTTCTTCGTAGTCTACATGAAGCAGGGCTTGATGAGATACGGTTTCACCCTCAGACCAATGACTGGTCGGGAATTCAACGAGCAATAGAAATGGATATGCTAGTTGGACTCGAGGTTCCAGCAATACCTGGGAAACAAGAAGATCTAAAGAAGATTGCAAAAAGAGCTGAGGAGATAGGGGTCTCTTTTCTCAATATCAACGAGTTAGAGGCCAGTGAAACGAACTTTGACAGGCTTGTGTCCATGGGAATGCGTCTGACGAACATGGAGAGTGCAAGCATTGAAGGCAGTGCCTCCACAGCAAGAGAATTTCTAGAATGGTCTGAGGATGGTCTTCAGAATCTATCAGTACATTTTTGCTCAGCGCGTTTCAAAGACTCAATCCAGATGAGAAGAAGACTAGAACGCAGACTGGAGCAGACAATACGGAATTTTGAGGAACGCGATGAACAAGATCCTTTACTGATTGTTGGTGTGATAAGAGCAGTCCATGGTCATCAACTAGAACATGAACAATTAGCACTGATACACACCACATTGCAGAATCAATTTGATGTTCCAACAGACCTCATGAACATTGACGAAATCCGAAATAGGGTTGAAGTGGCTCCTTGGGTCATAGAAGAGATTTCTAAACAACTCAGAGAGATATTGGTGGATATGAAAGACATTGAGATAGGAATATCTTTCGAATATCCCACCTGGGACCGTCTTCAGACATTGTTCAACCCGCTCTAGCTACTGCGTGATTCGAAAACGCAAGATTGCACCAATTCCTCCTAGTCGTTGGAGTTGATCCCCAGCAGGATGTTCTGTAGAAACAATATGGAATGAACCTCTGGTCTTCTCAGTGTTTCTTATCAGAGCGTCCATCCAGCGTCGCTCTTTCTCAGCACCCTCTCTGAGCTTCTTGTCTGTGATCAGTAACTCTTCGACAGCTCCAAAATCTACAGCATTGGAAACCTCAGTATTACCATATGCGCCAAGTCCATTATCTTTCGATATATGTTCAATTAGTGTTTCAACAAGGCGTGTTTCAGTTTCAGCCTTCAGTTCAGTCACTGCTTTTGAGATGACACCTCGATAGAGGATTTCCTTTGCACCAGGGACTCCTATCGAGTTTGCACTCTCAACGACGACAGGTGGTAAATCTTTGATTTTAGCTCCTACGAGAAAATCTCTGAAATGGTCTTTGACAAACCCGGGTCCCGCAACAACAATCAGACCGAATTCGTGTTGCTCTAATTGAGACCGTAGTGCAAGAAGGGTATCAGAAAAGAAATCCTTCATGGTGGCATCATGTGATTTCTGATCTCCCCGTTTTCTTGAAATGGTGGTACGAATCCTTACTGCTTCTTGTATACCAGAGTCAGCAGCCAAGAACAGCTCTGCAGTGCCGTCCTCAATTGTCACTATGAGACACATTGGTCGAAGCTGTGATTTTTCTGCTTCTTTGAGCCTATCAAGCACAAACTTTGGCCAATGCTCTTTGATGATGGTCAGAGTGTCTCCTGTTTCAACATTGATTGTATGATACGATCCGATGTTGACAAGGTCTCCAGGCCCCTCCAGAATTACTCCCTTTAAACGCACTCGATTGGAGAAGTTATGAAACGATACATCCTCCACTCGTAGCTTCAGCATCATGACCTTTCTGACGCTGTCCGATTTTCGACTGTCCTCATCTCCAACCCTAACACGACGCGAGGTTCTTGAGATGACGATATCACTGGGTCCTACTGTGTTGTAAAGATGCCAGAGATCGTCCAATGTTTCAATCTTCAGCACAATCTTGCCTTCCTTCAGGACCCGTTTCACGATTTTCAAGTGGTCACCGTTCCCCGAAACCTAGACATTCCTGGACACTGAGCCCGAGATGATGTTCGGTTCCTGCTTCATAGAGGCCGCTCTCTGTAGATTCAGTGAATCTGTTAAGAGTCTTACTTCCTCTCCACAGGCGTTTTCAGTCTCCGGCAAACTGACGGCGACTAGATTCAGTGCGGCGTTGAAATCCCTATCAATCACTAATCCGCACTCTTCACAATGATACTCCCTCTCTGAGAGGGACAACTCCTTCTTTCTGTGTCCACACCGTGAACACATCTTCGAGGAGGGAAATGTTCGTGAAGCAACAACAAGCTCAGAACCATACCACTGGCATTTGTACTCCAGTTGTCTTCTGAACTTAAAGAACCCTACATCAGCTATCACTCTTGCAAGCCTTCGGTTTTTCATCATTCCTGACACACACAGGTCTTCGATTATCACCTTGCTGTGGCTCTTGGCAAGATGGGTCGACAGCTTGTGTAGTGTGTCCTGACGGATGTTGAAGATCTTCAGGTACATCTTTGCAAGTCGCAGTTTCGCCTTCTCTCGGTTCTTGCTCCCCTTCTTCTTTCGTGACAGACTCTTTGAGAGCCGTTTCAATTTCCTCAGTCGTCTTCCTAGAGCCCGTGGGTTGGCAAAAGTGGTGCCATCAGAGAGTGTGGCCAGGGTCTTGACTCCAATGTCTACTCCCACTGAAGATCCCTTGATGGGGCTCGGGTCAGCTAGATTTTCTTTCACTGTGACTGACACGAACCACCTGTTAGCCCTTCGTTGCACTGTTGCTGAGAGAATCCTTCCACTGAAATAGCTCTTCCTCTTCTCCTTGATCTTGACCTTTCCAATCCGTGGAAGCTGAATCTTTTGTCCCTCGAAACGGATGGTCCCGGTCAGCCTGAAGCTGTCCCTGACTCCTCTCCTCTTGAAGCGAGGGAATCCGACCCTCTTCCCAGACTTGAGACCTCGATAGAAGTTCTGGAAGGCTCTGTGGAGGTTTCTCAGGGCCTCCTGAGGAGCACACTTGGAGGTCTCGTACATCCATGGGAACTGGTCCTTCTTCAGGGAGTTGAGGAGCTTGTGCTGCCTCATGGCATCGGTGAACCGGTCGTTTCCCTGATTGTTCCTGTAACGATTAATCCGTTGTTCGAGACCCCAGTTGTAGGCAAAACGAGCTACTCCTGCATGTTGAGAGAGAGAGGTCCTCTGGATGTTGTTGGGATCTAGTTCATACCTGTAGGCTCTTTGAATCAACATTCAGGTTCGACATGTGGTCTTGCTGGAAGATAATAAGCTCATACAAGAGATGGTCTTTGTTTAACTATTGGTTTCATCGATGTCCAGGTTTGTTCGGGATTTATGTAACAGTTACAAACCTCTGGACTGCTGTCCTCGTCAGAAGAAATAGTCTCTGCTAATCGAGGACTCTGGATCTTTTTGTCCCACGAACTGGAGATTACTCTCATCGATACCTCTACTCAATACTTCCGCTTGCTGTACATGACCTTGGAGCACAAGGTCACTTCCATCTCTCACTGCAAGGTCCCCTGCAATTCTGATAAGTCCTCCAAGCTCACGCAAACGCAGCGTAAAAGCATCCTTCTTACCATCAAGTCGAAGAGCCATCTCTTCTGCAACCTCAAGAACACGTTCCACAGCCTTCACAGTAAGGTGGGGAATTTTACCATCCTCCTCCACTGTCTGCGACACGAATCGCACAAAATCATTGATGATGTCTTGGCTTTTCAGAATCCAAGAATCAAGCATAACCTCATACCCATATCCACGAATCCGTGACCTAAGTGGTGGCAGTATATTCTTGAGATTCTCAATATTACACGACGCAAATAAGACAAAATCACAGGGCACATCATCGACACGGACTGCTGCGCCTGAACTTAGTGGATTGTGTCCTGAAATCGAATATGCACGATCCTGCATTGCGGTCAGTAAATGACTCTGGTATCCTCCAAGTGCAGCAATCTCATCTATGAAGAGAATCCCCTCATGCGCTTCATGCATTGCACCTGGGACCACCCGCTGGTGTGCTGCTAATCCAAGCGATTCAGCACTCCCATAGGGGTCGTGCTTAACATCTCCCAGTAATTCGACAGGACTCGCTCCACTCACTCTGATATAGCGACTCGCCCTAAGCGGGACAAGAACACGCTCCTGGTGATTTTGGTTTTCTACATGTCGTTTCTCTTCAGATGTTACTTTACGCTGAGTTACTTTAATCTCACCTGATTCAACTCTCTCATACATGACATGGTAGGACACGTCATCAATATCCTCGAGAGCTGTCACAGTTTCCAGTGCTGGTTCTCTAACAACATCGAGCATTCTGAATAATCCGTGATATGACTCACCGGGAGCCCAATCAAAACGTTTCTCAGACTCGCAGTTCACACACACACTTGCTTCAGGTGTGGATATGTGACCGCAAGAGGGACACCTAAATCCCATTTTGATTGATATCTCAAAGGGAAGTCTGTCAGGAGTAATATAGAATCCATCATGAACCCGGTTCTCTGACCTAGTATTTTCCGTGTCTGGATACTTTGGGCGAGTAACAATAACTTCAGGTCGGTCAGGATGAGATGGATTGTAACGAAGTCGAATCTCCTCTTTTGGTGGATCAAGGAGTGAATATGCTGCTTTTGCTAGCATTGACTTACCTATACCGGGTACACCACAGAGCAGGACATGCCTTCTTTGTTTCACTGCAGAACGTACCAAAGACACAGCATGTTCCTGTCCCACAATCATCTGGAATGGATCTTTGGAAGTTTCCACTTGTTCGGTTGTTTCCAATCCCTCCATGATTGATGTCAAGTTCAAGAACCTCATGTCTACTATGTATGATGAATCATGGGTGCAGTGAGATAATTGTGAGTATTACTCAAGTACGGAAATCCCACAATCAATTGCTAGAAGAAAAAGAAAATATGCCCTGGAAAGTACCAGGGCACTATTCTTGATACTATTGACTCAGATCGTCAAAGGTCACAATCTTCATACTGCTAGGCTTGTTCTCAATATCTGCGACAGCAGCTCCTACCATAAGCTGAGTCTTTTTCTTACTAGCAATGTCGACAAGACGTTGTGTAATTACGCCATCAAAAACAATGGTAGGCACTTCTTCCTGGTCTTCCAATGTCTTTGCTAGTTCCGCTACTCCACACTCTACGATGACTTTCTTGTCTTTTCCAAACAAGACTGCCTTGAATGACTCCTTGATCTCTCCAATCTTGGATACATATACCTCATCAACGGTCACAGGCACTCTTCTTGAAACTGGTCTTCGTCGGCTTGGAGCTCGACGTTCTTCCGCCATTTCCGGTTTTCTAAAAGAATCAGGTCGTCTTGGTTCTCTTCGAGTTCGGGTGTCTTTCTTTACAGGCCGTTTCTTCTGCGTTGAAGTCGCTCTTCTATCCTTAACCAAAGCGAGTGCTTGATCAGCTGGAATTTGAGCCTGAAGCGCTTTTGTGACCTCTTTCCGAGTAAGATCTTCAACCTCTTTTCCTTCTGGAGCTCTAGCAATGGAGTGGACCTTTGCCACTTGCATTAACTCTCTCAGAATCAGGTCTCCGCCTCTGTCTCCGTCAAGGAAAGCGATTACTCTCTTTCCTCTCTTCTTTGTGAGCTCAACAATGCTCTTTGGAACATGAGTTCCTTCTACAGCAACTGTATTTGCTATTCCACATTTCATTAGATTGATGACATCTGCGCGCCCTTCTACGATTATGATTTCACTGCTTCCGGTCAGTCCTGGTCCTGCTGGTAGATTATCTGGGCCATATTTTGACACCTGTACTTTGCTGCCTTTAGTAACCGCTGTTTTGATTTCATCAGTGCCAGGTGAGATTTCCTCCTCCCAGCCCTTCAAAATGCTAATAGCTCTACTAACCACTTTTCGTCTCTTTGCACCTCTGATGTCCTCTAGTTTCTCAAGAGTCACCTTTGCTGTGCATGGACCTACCCGGTCCACTGTTTCTAATGATGCTGCAAGAATAGCCGTAGCAGTCTTGTTTAGTGAAACTGGAATCACAACCTCCCCAGTGCTCTTTCCGCCTGCGGATCTAATGACAATCTGAATTCTTCCAATACGACCGGTACGCTGAAGTTCCCGTAAGTCGAGGTCTTCTCCGAGCAACCCTTCAGTCTGACCAAATACCGCACCTACAACATCGGGCTTGTCAACCACGCCGTCTATCTCAATTCGAGCGCGGATGACGTATTTGGCTGCACTCTGGTCGAAGTCTGTTCCTATTTCTATACACGTCTCCTATGTAATGCTACCACGTACCCTCGCCCTCTAAACCGCGGTGATTCTACCTGCGTCTTGTCACGGACCGGCCTATGCATCTAGACTGTGATTGGAATAAGACCTCTATGATACTACTCTAATCCTTTTCTGAACATATGCTTGATAATCGTGATGATAATCCTGTGAATGATAATCGTCCTAAGACTTTGCGCAGTGCTCTCACCGACTCTCTTTTGGGTCTAGGGCCGGGATCGCGTGGCGCTGTGATATGATGATATGATGATTTGCAGAGTACAGTTGAGCCTTAGCTACCTGTACTGTACACGGGGGTTGTTTCCCCAGTGTATTTGAAGATGTCGTTATCACCATATAGCCTATGTCCAGACATACCTCACTTCCGAACAATTCCTCTTGATTCGCGCCACGTGACAATCCTAATAACACAATAAACACAGACTATCGTGTTCAGGAGTATTCAGTCCCGTTCTCGAGGGCGCACTGAGGTTATGCCCATGAGGTGTTGCGCATAGGGCGGGTCACATTCTGGACTAATGCCTGCCAAACACCAATAGGATGAGCCCTAACGGACTCGCTTGATAGGGATGTTTGTCCTTTAGATGAAGAGCGGGTCACCCCGGTTTCGTACATTGGCGGGCCGGTCGATGTCAGAATACCCGACACGAGACAGCTCAGTGGAGCCAGATGCAATATCTGATGCTATGATTCTGGGAGTTAGTGTGAAGGGATACAGGCATCGGCCACCTTTTCCGACTAGATTTCTGTTGATTCTCCAGGTTTGATGATGATCACATTTGTGTCTGGACTTGATTCTGAAACAAGATGCTTGAACTTCTCAGGATTTGCCTCTATTACTGGGAAGGTGTCGTAATGCATGGGAATGACATTTCTCGGTTTGAGAAGCTTTGTAGCTAGAGCTGCTTGATGCTGATCCATGACAAAGTATGATCCGATGGGTAAGAACGCAACATCAAGGGGGCCATACAAATCCCCCAGTAACTGCATAGACGAAAACACACCAGTATCTCCTGCATGATAGAATGAACTACTTGGGAATCTGACTATGAAACCCGTGGGTGCTCCCACACCTGATGAATGGAATGCCTGAACAAGAGTAACAACTACACCACCTATGTTCACACTTCCTCCAATATTGAGTGTGTGAATGTTCTCAACGCCCTGAGACCCCGCCTTGTGCGCGAGTTCATTGATAGCAACAAAAGTGGCTCCAGTGTTCTTACAGATTCCGAGTGCCTCTGCATAACCATGGTCACCATGATCATGAGTGACTAGTACAATATCGGCTTTGTCTACATCATCTACCGTTATCGGAGATGTTGGACCTGTGAGCCATGGGTCAACATAGACAATCTTTCCATCCTCTTCAATCTTGAATGATGCATGACCTAGATATGTGACTTTCATGATTTAGTCTCTCCCAGCTAATTGACGTTATTTCTTACTTCTATGTTTTGTCATTAACAGCATTAATCCTGCCCAATCTGAAAGTTAATACATAGCAACGCTAACGAAAAGATAGTGACAATCCATGGACCCAAAGCCACATCCCGACTTCATGAAAGCCGGAAAGATTGCTGCTCGCGCATTGAGCTTTGTAGCTCCAAAGGTACGCCCAGGGGTCAAAGTGTTAAAGATCTGTCAGCTAGCAGAAAAGAAAATTCTCGAATCTGGTGCTACCGGAATTGCATTTCCATGCAACATATCAATCAATGACGAGGCCGCACACTATACCAGCCCTCATGGCGACACCAAGATATTTCCAGACAAAGGTCTCGTGAAGATTGACCTTGGAGCCCATGTGAATGGACACATCTCTGACACAGCACTCACAGTGGACCTGGATGGATCTTTCGAGAAGTTTGTTGAAGCAGCCCGCGAGGCTTTGGAATCCGCAATTGAGACTGTGACTCCAGATGTTTCCTTGGGTGCTGTTGGAAAAGCGATTGAGCGGACGATAAAACACTATGGTCTCAAACCGGTTCACCAGCTCTCTGGCCATCAACTAAAACCATGGAATCTTCATGCTGGGAAGAATGTTCCCAATGTCGGGATGAAATTGACAGCTAACATGCGTCTTGGAGAAACCTTTGCAATAGAACCATTTGCTACAGATGGCAATGGTACAATCAAGAGTGGTCCTATAGCATACATCTTTTCTAATGACATGAAGAGCACAAAGAAGCTTGACAAGAATACCATTAGAGTACGGAATATCGCTCGCCAGAGATTTGGAAGTCTACCTTGGGCTGGAAGGTGGCTCCACTCTAAGAGTGGCAATATAGATGTGGCTGCAGCGATCAAAAATCTTCAGAGAGCAGGTGTTATCCATGGCTACGCTGTACTGTATGAGGGTAAGAATGGAATGGTTTCACAGTTTGAACATAGTATATTTGTAGGTTCGTCTGGTGCGATTGTGTCAACGCGGCGAGATGATGAACAAGTCTAGCGTGCATGGAACCGCTTAAGAATGCTAAACGTCCACTTCACATTCAAGGTGATACTGTGGCCGCTGGTTTGCATCCCTCAGCTATAGAATCAGGAAAGATTGCAGCACGTGTGTTGAGTGAAATCAGCACTGAGATAGAGCCCGGCAAGCGAATAATCAAACTCTGTGCGTTGGCTGAGAACAAAATCAAGGAATATGGTGGCAATCCTGCTTTTCCCCTCAATGTTTCTATAAATCACATAGCAGCTCATAGTACTTCACCAAAGGGCGACAGAAGTGAGATTCCTGAGTTCGGGCTTGTGAAACTCGATGTAGGTGTGCATATTGATGGATATATCACTGATACTGCACGAACAATAGACATTGATGGAACGCTAGAGGGATTTGTTTCTGCAACGGATGATGCATTAGCAGAAGCGATTAGCCTCATGCAACCAGGAGCTGAGCTCGGGGAAGTTGGACACGTTATTGAAAAGGTGATCAAGGAATATGGTCTCAGACCAATCAAGAACCTATCCGGTCACAATCTCAAGAAGTATCGACTCCATGCAGGCAAAATTGTACCAAATGTCAAGAAGAGAGGGATTGGTACTGTTGAGGTTGGAGAATATTACGCAATAGAACCATTTGCCACAACCGGATCCGGAACCGTAATTGATAGTGAGTATGTCTTTATTTTCTCGAACACCGGAATTGATGAACCTTTAGAAGGTACAACTGAGAAGCTTCGAAAATATCTTCGCGATACATATGGTTCACTACCCTTTGCCTCGCGTTGGATTGGTACATCTAGTAAAGATGTCGATGTAATTGAAGAGATTAAGACACTCCTAAAAGTAAGGGCACTACGTGGCTATCCAATGCAGATAGAAAAGAAGGACCGTCCAGTGAGTCAGACCGAACACACGGTCTACATCTCAGAGGAAGGTCCCATAGTCTTGACACAGATGGATTAGATTCTATCCTTGTCCTCTGGTTCTTCCCTTACAATGTATACGCCTTCAATGGTCATGGCACTCTGGCACTTTGGACAGGTAGCCTCGACAGCCTTCAAGACGTAGTCACCCTTCTGGAAGTCTCGAATCTCCTTGAAGTCACAGCTGTTGCACCTAATCTCAGTGACTGTTGGTGGTGGAGGTTTTGCCTCCTTTTGCTGTCTTCCTGAGGTAAGCAAAGCAAAACCCATAGCCATGACGAACATGCCTATGAAGGACCAGACTAGTGAAAATGAGCCGGTTACTCCCATTCCCCACCATAGTAAAACGAATCCTGAGGCAGCGAACACAAGTCCAAGAATCTTACTAACAATCCCCATCATATACACCTCATAGACCAATTCCTATCGTGTTTCCAATCCCCGCAAGAATCACACTGTCACCAGGTTTTGTGCGTTTCAGGATTGATGCCTTTATTCGTTCAATGACCTCTGGAACTGAATCTAGAATGCGTTTGTCCATAACTCCAACAGCTGCAGCTTCATCCTCTTTGATGACAATAGCCTCTATACCGATTCCGCGCTCTGTCGCAGTCTGTTCCATTGCATGTTTCTCAGGACCTAGATCACCAATAGCTGCACCAGTTCCTTCAGAAACCCTACCGAGTTCCTCACCTTCTAGTTTCAATGCAGCATCTATTGTGATGATTCGAGTTATCTTATTTCCGAACTTGTCTACTAGTTTCTTCACACCAAGACCAGGCTTTCCAACTGTACCACCAGGACCTGTCGCTCTCATAGCATAGACAGTTCGTCCTTCCGCCTCAACCTTGTAGTATCCCACTTCACGGGAGATTTCATGGCTGTAGTTCTCTGGAGTGCCGCCATATTCTCTGGCAAACTTAGTGACAATCAATGGGCCAATACCATCCCCTATTGGCTTGCCCTCTGCAAACGCACCAAGAGCCTCAAAGTATGCCTTAGCAAGTCTGAGGAGGTCTGGCATCTGCATCTGAATCTGCATGATCATAATCTGGCTACCAGTCTTCTTACCTAGGAGGTAGAAGTGTCTTACAACCCTGAAGATGAGTCCAAGGACTTGAGTGACCTCTAGTGTATTCTCTAAGTTCTGGACCATACTTTCTCCTGACTCAGGGGCCACCTCGGTTACAAACTCCTGGAAGCGGTCTCTACGCTCATCCAGAAGATGGTCAAGCCGTTTCAAGATTCCCGCTGGGTCCAAATCGACCGGCATGATTGTGAAATAGTCCATCCATCTATCCAAGTCTTTGGCAACTTCTTCTTCGGACTTTCCAAATTCCTTGAACGTGTCGATGGCTGTCTGTCGTGACTCTATGAACATTCGTTTTAATTCGTGTAAGCCTGTTTCAATCTGCTTCAACCACTGCCACATCTGAAACTTCGCCCCATAGAGGCTGAAAATCATGATGAAGGCAAAGAATGCAAGATTGATTATCCAACTGAATTCGTTTGGTTCGCCTAGCTGCATCAATATCAACATCGACCTCGTTCGTTGTTCTTTTAATGACTTCTATCTCTACATTTTCGTATTAGAGATTGACAGAGAAGAAGAATGTGGCAGCTCATGGGCTTGTCACACGCTCGCGCAGTGCACATTTCCCATAACGACACCGGGCTTAACTTCTGAGTTCGGCTGAGTTCAGGTGAACCCCGGCGCCTATGGCCGCCATCAAGTCGTTTGGTCCCCATGTTTGGTTTTAAGCGTTACTCTCTGACAGCTCCTTGCGTTTAGAGCGAGCCTGTGAGAGGAATGCGCCCACATCATCATCCCATGTGCCATCAGATTTCAGGAGGCGATGGTAGAGATCATATGTAAAACTCCGAAAAGCTCGGGGTCTCATGCATCGAATCACAACGTCTTGCTGAATTCCATGTTGGTTCAATTCAGAAACTAACTTGTGCACATTATCTTCTGGTAGTCTTGAAAGAATAATTCCATTGTTGCATTCTTCATTCAACATTACAGTGGATGTAGGTGTATAAGTCAAGAATGAATCAACTAATGAAATGACACTATCTCTTTTCCCTTGTACTATTGAAGCCAAGGAAACAAGTCTAGCATCATCCACCTCATGAATTACTTCTAGCACACCTTTCTTTTGTAATCGTGATATAATCGAAAAAACTTGCTTTCTACTCATGTCCCAATACCTGAAATACCCTGTTTTTTCAAAAACCTCTAAATAGACTCCTGTAGAAATGAAACCCAAAACCTTTGCTTCATCTGGTTTTATCTGGTATGTATCTGTTTTTGCTTTACCCGCAAATCGCCTAGAGAATCGCTTCATTGAGATCTTTCTATGTAATGATGCTAAAATCCTTTCAATTGGTACTTTCCATATCCCACTAGCTTCATCATAAAGCCCAAGATTGACCACGCGTACAGACAAAGATACTTTGATACATTGCGGCAGAGCTCTCATCACTCGTTCAACACCGGATGGTGGCATAGTCATTACTTGCAGGTGTGGTGGATTTTCACTGATTATGCCTAGACGCGTGATGAATCTCATATGCCTATGTGGCCATCTATATGCAGCCCCAAGATACACTAGTTCATTGAGACCAATTGTATATGGATTCACATGACTACGAACTCTCAAACCATATGATATCGCAGATAGACGTTTTTTCCACAATTTTCGGGATTTCATTGCCTGAGCCTTTGTTACTGGTAATCGAGCACGGAATTTGTTTGAGTCATTCAACTCTTGTGCAGATTTAATGGCCACTCCAAACCAATTTGGACATATTTCAATCACTTTTTGCACGAATAGTTTCATTGATTCACTAGTCAGTTCAGCCAGAGTGACCTTTGGTTGCTCCAATTGTTTCCTTGAAGCTAGAACCATCAATTTCAAGTAAGGTGGCCAATCTTGGCTATCAACAACACATCTAAAGTGACCCCGCATCAAAGTTCCAAACATGGGTATTGCATTGATAGGAGATGAAGAATCAATAACATCCTCCATACTCATTTTTTCCATCATGATGTAAGCAAGAAATGCCATTATCTGCTCTCTAATAGGCTCAGAGAAAGATTCAGGTACTAATCGAGATATTGTATCCCTCGCTGTTTCTCCGAGTTTCAGATTAGGAATTGTTATCTCACCCACAAGCTTTGAAACCTCTTGCCATGAAGGGGAAGGTTCGTCAAGAACACCAAGAATTTCCTCTCGCAAAGAATCCTCCTTATCAGACCAGATGTTTGCATACCACAAGACCTGACGTTCTTGGTCATCAAGTAGACTAAGAGCTTCAGCTTCATAAGGCTGAATTACATGGGTTTCATAAATTCTTCCAGACTGAGAATCACCTATGATGAGCCAAAGTCTTGGATCGTGTTCAATTTTTTGAATAATGTAGAGCGTATCTTTCGTTCCTGCTCGTAATCGACCATAGAACCCTCCAGTAGAGGGAGGAAAAATATCTTCGAAAGTTTGTCCTGTGTCTCCAGTATACGATCGTGTAACAACTTGTATTGGGCCTAGCATGATCCTGAGTTGGGAGTCGTCTGAATCCTCTGCTAGTGAATACAAAACATTAGTTGAGTTCTGACTTGATACAATCTTTCCTGATTCCAAGGTGATCAACACATGGTCTTCCTCGAGTCTTAGAAATCCTCTTTCTAGATTTTTGGAATTATCCCAAACATTCACAATCAAGTCATTAGTCGACATGCAATATGTCTCCAAGGATGCTCAAGCCATTAACCACTCAGAGTCCATTTTAGAATTGCTCTTGACATAAATCGTTATCTCTCAATGAATTCAGAATTGCTAGAAACTATTTTGAAAGAACAGAATGTCGTCCTATACGTAGGACGACAATGGTTTCATTGAGTATCGTTGGTTTGCCTTGGCACTTACATTATTTCTACCAAGGCTCAGGTAATGTTGGTCTGTCTGGGGTCATTTTCATCACAGACTGTTAATATGTCGAAAGCTCTGTTAACGGCTAAAGCTAAAAATGGACAATTGGGCAATCGAATTTTGAAGAAACCTATTACTTTGGAGCTGTGAATGCTCTATTCATGAGTGGACTTTATTTAGAGCAGCAATCATAATTTGTAAAACTCACGAAATCCGAATTTTTGAATAATAAGCATAGAACCTGCATCTCGTGCTAGATAATTGCATAGTCGTATTAACTAAATGATCGGAAAATCAAGAAACAATTCAGACGGGGTTCTATCTTGTCCTTCATCTATCAGGTATTGTTGATATCTCATCAATATCCTGTGAATCTGAGGGTTTTATTTTATGATTATCTGACTTTGCACCCCCGTTTCCATACGTTTCGATTCCAAATCGTCTACACACATCTTTCAATGTTGAAATGGCAGTCTTTGTCCAACCAGACACATCCAGTTCACCTGGACATGCTACTTCTCGTACCATGATACTGAAGGGCTTAACATGTACTGCTGTAAGGATCTTTGCAACCATACAGAGTACATGCTTTCTCTCGTCATTGAGTGACTGTGCATACACAAGAATCAAACGATCGACAGCCTCAGGAGTACCCACAGCCACAAGTATGTTAATGCCCATGAGCCAATCCTCATAGTCGTCCGAACACAATAGTTTCTCACAATAATCCATGAGTAGGGAATCCTGCCTACGAGCCAGCTCAAGTAGCGCTGGTTTTCTTAGGATTAGGTGAACCGTGTTATCTTCAACAAGATTCCACAGCCGCGCACTATCGACATCAACATAAAGAGGGGTATGGTTTTCGATGTGGGAAGGCGTCGACAGTAAGCGCAGCCGTGGCTGGGTCATGTAGTCCGGTATCGATTGGGGCTATTAAGGTCGTACAACAGAGTGTCAAT
>MEHG01000026.1 GCA_001940705.1 Candidatus Thorarchaeota archaeon AB_25 | reverse complement strand
TCTCAGGAGTCTTTGGCTTTTTTTCCCGCTTTTGTTGTCGTTTCCCGACTCCTTTCGACAAGTTAATCCATACTCCGAAATTCATTTTTTCATCGTTCAAGTTGATTAAATTTCATTGTATTATTTGAAGACACTAGCATGAGTAACATGCAATTTCGCTAATTATGCCTTCCGTGGTTAAAAGAATCATCTAAATTTCTTCCAGAAGTTAGTTCCACTCTTTTGTTTTCCATATCCTGCAATATCATCCATTTTGACGATCAATCGATTAAGCCATGGGGCATGCTGCACGAACCACAAAATAGTCCGATGGAAAATCCCATCCTTCTTGTTGTAAGGGCAGGAACGGATGCAGTTTGAACAGTCTGAACCATTCTCCACCCAGAACCCATAACAGGACTCAACTTCGACATACCATTTCTTGATACCAGGATTATTGGAAATCGTAGTTCCTTCCCAGGTCTGTTCCTTACCATAAGGAATCGATTGAGAGGGGCATGTTGTTGCACACTTCTCGCAGGTTTCACAGAAACGTATGACCGACTTGCAGAATCCCTCGTCAGGATAGTCCCTCTGAAGTGGCATGTCTGTAAGCACTTTCGCGATTCGCACCCTCGGACCGAATTCCTTGGTTATCAGTAAACCATGCCGTCCATATTGGCCTAGTCCAGCGTCAATGGCTTGTGGAACGCTAAGTGATACATCGTTACCAGATGTCATTGCGCGATATCCAAGCCTCTGGATGAAGGCTGCAAGTTCAATCTCCACAAACGCCATTGATGAATATCCGAAACCTACTGCCGCAGAGCTGGCGAATGCTGGTGATGTTGCTATAGCATCATAATCCATCTCTATTGCCATTACGATGACATATTCCATTGTTTCAGGAACGTCATATGGTTCTCTTCTGCGATTCACAGAGAACAGCCAATCCCGATTGAGCGGAGCAATCCCTACAAGATCTGCACCAAAGAACCGCGCAGCTTTCTTCACCATCTGAGTCAATTCCCCAAGGTCCTTTACTTTCCTCTCTCCAAATTCACTACCATCAGGATCAAGACCTATTCCTGGTCGATGGATTGAATGACGTGAATCGTATAGCTTCCATGCAGCGACAATAAGCTCATGTTCGAACAGACTGTATCCGGGTATGTCCTTCGAAATCATTAGTTGTGCTCCTGAAAATTCAGCTTGTTGGTAAAACTGAAACTCAGGATCAAATTGAACTCTTGCAAAGACTGTGTCGGCTTCTGACATCTGTTTGAACTCATCTGATACTTCATAGGGGACATAGTCCGATACATGAAACGCACTCGCTTCTACAGCATCAATTGGTCCTTCGGTGGTTGCACGTTCAGCTTTGATAGCATCAAGCGGACAAACACGAACGCATGCAAGACAGACAGTGCATGTCTCAAGATTGATTACTGGATGATCCGGACCCTCTTGAAAACTCAGAGGGGATTCATCACCGTGTACTCTCCGACATGCATCAAGACATTCATGGTTGCATGATGATGGGTCACATGTATCAGTTCTAACAAACATTAACGAGTCTCCAATAGTTAGCACAAACTCCACAACGCAACTAATACATTCTTCTATAGGATAAGAGTAAATAACAGCAAATGACCCACTTCGTGACACGATAAGGATTGAGTAGATTGAAGAAACACATAGTCGTTTTCGAACCATCTGGACTACGGATTTCCGTGGATGGACAGAGCACATTTCTTGAAGCTATACGGATGGTCGGACTTCATTTGCCCTCAGATTGTGGAGGAGCAGGCACCTGTGGGAAATGCTCACTTGTTCTACAGCCAGCCCCAGAACCAACATTCGAAGATGATAGAAGCATATCTTCGGATGAACTAGCACAGGGTGTCCGTTTGGCATGTCAACACAGAGTGAAGGCGGACACACGAGTTGTAATAACGAAGCAACGAGGAGAGGTGCAGATACTTACCGAGGGGGTCTCTCGACAGGATGACTGGATTCCAGATTCCGGAGGTGAAGGTCGTTATGGGATTGCTATCGATTTGGGAACAACGACAATTGTGACATATCTCCTTGCATTGGACTCAGGAGTGCAGATGAGTCAATTAGCATCGCTCAATCCGCAGGTGGTCTTTGGCGAGGATGTCATATCCAGGATTACTCATGCCACCAGAGAAAAAAATGGGCAAGTGGAGCTCTCAAAGAGAGTCACAACAGAGATTGATTCAATGGTTAGCTCTCTCATAGAGAGTTCAGGTATTGAGATGGAAAACCTGACAAGAATGGTGATTGTTGGAAACACAGCAATGCACCATCTATTACTACGAGCCGATGTCAAATCATTGGGAGTTTCACCATACGAACCGTCAATTCGAGATGCATTAGTCACCTCAGGTTCAGAAGTGGGGCTATTATCCACTCCCAATGTTGAGGTCTTTCTACCACCCAACATCGCAGGATTTGTTGGGGGAGATACTGTTGGTTTCATTCTCTCTCAGAGATTAGACTTGTCTGAGCAGATTATCGTAGGGATTGATGTTGGAACCAATGGTGAAATTGTCCTATCAAAACGAGGAGAATTATCGTGCTGTTCGGCAGCGGCAGGACCAGCTTTTGAAGGAGCGACTATACGCTATGGAATGCGAGGCCAAGAAGGGGCCATTGAGCATGTATTAGTCAAAGACCCAGAAAACCCTCCGGAAATTACCATTATTGGTGATGTTCCACCTCAAGGCATCTGTGGTTCAGCAATTGTAGATACTGTTGCCGAGATGCGACGAACGGGGATCATTAATGAGAAGGGAGTAATGCAGTCTACCTCGCCCAGAGTATATCGTGATGATGATTTTGGACTAAGTTACTTGCTGGTAGAAGAATCAGCTACATCGCGCAAGATTTCATTCACTCAGAAAGATGTTCGACAGGTTCAGTTAGCAAAGGCAGCAATTCATGCAGGGATTACGATACTGTTGCAGGAAGCAGGAATAACTGCTAGTGACATTGATTTCGTGATGTTAGCAGGTGCATTTGGAAGTTATATCCAGCCTGAGAGTGCGCTTCGGATTGGTTTACTACCACCCGTAAAGAGAGATCAAATCACTCAGGTGGGTAACGCAGCAGGAGAAGGTGCAAAAGCACTTCTTCTTTCATCAGAGGCGAGAAAGGTTGCTAATGATTTCGTTTCCAAAGTCAAATACATTGAGCTAGCAGCTCACGATGAATTCCAGTCAGTATTCATTGATTCAATAGCCCTTCCCTAAATCATGGTTTGGAAAACAGCAAGTGCCATATGCATGATAAGTAATTGGCACATGATGCTCTTGCAGGAGATTTCGAAGCCTCTGAAGATTGGGTATACACGGACATGTGACTGCCCTCCTAAGCATATCAATTGTCTGACTGCTAAAGAGTGGATGCAATCACAAATTGCTGTTTGGGAGTTCTATTATGAGAAGAGGGACATTCGGGACAAAAACATACATCCTGCTGTTTTTCCGATTGCGCTTCCGACAAAATGCATCAAGTTGTTCACACATCGAGGCGAGCTTGTTCTAGATCCGTTTGTAGGAAGCGGCACAACACTAGTTGCTGCGCAAGACCTTGGTCGAAATGCAATAGGTTTTGACTTGCAGGAGGAGTATGTTGAGTTTGCTAATTCAAGAGTAGCCAATAATGATGATGAATCAAGTCAGTTGGCAATAAATGACGAAGCTATGAAGATTCCTAGCTACTTCGACGACGAAACAGTGAGCCTATGTGTCACGTCACCTCCATATGCCAATCTTCTGAACAGAGAACGTAAGAATAAGAGTAAACGTGGAAACCTCAGGGAAGATGAGCATTTCCTGAAAGTGCAGCAGTATTCAAAGGACTCTAGAGACCTAGGTACAATGGAAGTGGAGGAGTATGCTGATACTCTCGGCGAGATCTTTGGAGGGATTCTCCCAATTCTCAAACCAAGAGGGCATTGTGTGATCAACATCACAGACTACTGGTGGGAGGGAAGAAGAGTTCCAATTCATATCCATGTTGTTGAAGCGCTTCAAAAGGTAGGCTATGAACTTCGAAACACCATAATCTGGGATAGACGAAACATTGTGAATAAAGTCGGCATTTTTGGTTGGCCTTCAAACTACATCACTCTGACAACAACCTTTGAGTATCTTCTCCATTTCTGGAAACCAGAATGAAAGTTCTTGTCCTAGATTCCGAGTTCGGGAAAAACTAGACTCTTTACTTTCTCGACATTCCCTCGAACTCTGTCCCAAGTTTCATCATCATCTTCATACGGAGGTTCTTGCTTTGGTGGTTCATAACTGAAGCCAGAAAGCACGGACATGACAACACCAATTCCCCACTTGAAGGATTCATTGGTATAGCCACCACCTGCCACGACTCCAAAACGACCCTCACTGATTCTATGGGCTGCATTGTGAAAATATGTGGTGGTGTATCGAATCAAGTCAGTGGTCAGGTTGAGGTGTGCAAGACGGTCTCTATAATGAGCATCAAATCCAGGTAAGAAAATTGTGAACTCTGGTTGAAAGAACTCCACGAGTGGGGGGACAATCTCATCAAAGGCATGCTTGTAGACGCCATCGCAGGAGTCCATTGGAAAATGCATGTTGATATTGTATCCACGTCCAGAACCTTCTCCGATATCTTCAATGAATCCATCATGAGGGTACATCCATTCTGGATCCTCATGGAAAGATATCTGCATAACGTGAGGATCTTCATAGAAGTAGGTCTGTGTTCCGTTTCCATGATGGACATCAAAGTCTGCGACAAGGATTCTCTGAAAGCCCAGATTCTTTAACTCATAAACTGCAGCGGCCACATCATTGAAGATACAGAATCCTCCGCCCCACTCGAATTTCGCATGGTGGAATCCTCCGGTGGGTGAAAGGAAATGGTCGACCTTACCAGACGCAACCGCATTAACTCCAGTCACTGTTGCACCTGAAGTTATGCTTGCATTCTCGTATATACCCGGAAAAGCAGGCGTGTCGATCGCAATCTCGCCCTCACCAGTTTCAGACATTCTTTGAACTGCATCTAGATACTTCTGTGCATGAATCGTCTTCAGTAGATCATCTGACAGTGGTTTTGGAGTGAGGATTTCGACATTGGGTTGGCTAAGGAAATCGTTAGCTGCAAGAAAGTCACGTACCATTTGGAATCGTCCGACCTTGATTGGATGCTTGGTACCAAAATCGAAGGTCTCTAGACTAGGATTCCAGAGAAAACCAACCCTGCAAGCGTCTGTGTTCCTCATCATCTTGCTCGAAATCTGTGCACACTTATATGGCTATGCAACTAGTGTGCATAAGGTGCAGGATAGAAGTTGAAGATTCGCTCGGTTGCTGAGGTGGCCACTTCTGCGAATGTGTACTCAGTTTACGTTCGCCAGAGACAGGACGCTAGCACTCAGATTTTTTCTTTAGACTATGGAGACCGTCTGAGAGTCTTTGATGCTATGGGTACACTTCGGAGCACAAGAAAGTGGAGCAGTAAAGTGCGGTGCATTGCCGTTGCTGATATCGAAGGCGAAGGAAAGGATGCTCTTGTTGGAGGAGTGGGTAAGAAGGTACTCGTTGTCGATCACAGAGGAAGTCCCGTGTGGAATATCCGACTTGAGAGTAATGTGGTTGCATGTGATGCCAGGGATGTTGATGGTGATGACGCAGCAGAGGTGGTTGTTGCATTACAGAACAATCGAATTATCCTCTACAATGATGATAAAGATGCGATTTTCACAAAGACCATGAGAACCCCTATCGCAGATGTTTGGCTTGAAGATATCACAAAGGACACTGAATTAGAGGTCGTTGTAGCGGAAAAGAGTGGTCTGGTCACTGTTCTTACTGCAGCAGGATATCAACTGAAAGACCTTCAACTTGGTTCACGACTTTCAGTCTTTGCCGTGCTTTCATTTGGTGAGAGAACTTTGTTCATTACGGGAGACCAGTCAGCAACCCTGAGACTCTGGGATATTGATGGAAATGAGGTGGAAAGACTTGATGTTGCAGATACACCAAGGTCAATGGCCACTGGAATTCCAGATGACATCTCGGATATTGCATTTCTTGTTGTGAGTACTAAAGACAAAAAACTGAGCTTCTGGGAAGTTCAAGCGTCTGGTAAAGCAACAAGGACAGAGAAAGTAATTCTACAACAAATCGGATCAACAAAAAATGTCCTTTACAGGAGAGCCATCAAGTGCGGAAATTGTGGAGCTCCGACCTCACCCGAGGTTTCAACATGCTCTTCTTGTGGAGCTACCTTGGAGATGATTGAGGAGTATGCAGTGGAAGAGTATATTCAAGAAAGCATTGACTCAATCACATCTAAACACAATAAAATCAAGCTCATGGAGCTAGACAGGATTCTACGAAGGACACTACCAAGACCGGCTGCATACAATCTACGTCGCAGTCTACAAGCGATGATCCAAAGTAATGAGATAGAGGGGCACATAGATGGTAACATGTTCGTAAGAACAGAAACCAAGAAGAAGAGGATAGCTACACCAACGAAACAAGATGTTCAGAAAGTGAAAGGCACTCTTCGAAACCTCCTCCGAGGGAATGACACATTGGATATCCGTCGTCTTGAAAAAGAGACAGGAGTAGACCGCAAAATTCTACGCAGGACTCTCATCATCCTCCTTGGCGAGGGGACTATTCAAGGCTCATTGTCAGGTGATGAGTTCATTCTGGAAGAGAAACAGAGTGTCAGTGACTTTGAAAGAAAGTTGATGGATGAGCTAGCAACCTGGAGTGGTTAGAGAGAATTGAGGAGTAAGTTCATGATTTCACGAATCAATCAAAGAAATGGTGGTAATTAGATGGATATCTCAAAGCGAATTGTAGTCACATTCGTCACTGTTGCGTTAATACCGATTTTGGTAATATCAACGTTATCGGTACTAGCAATAAATGACGTATCGAATGCGAATGCAGCTGATGCCGCGGAGGAGCTGAAAGCAGAAGAACTAGCGAATTTGGTTAGGCTCTCTAACGATACGGGTCTTTTCATTGAAGAGAGATGGAAGAACTATGTCGATGGAGTCTACATGATGGAAGCATACTGTGAGGATCTTTTCAATGAACGGATAAACGCGACTGCTCGATACAGCTACTACTGGGATCAAGCAGAGGAACCCAATTGGGGAGACCTTACCTTTGAAACAGACCAGGACATTGTTGATGCATACTTTTCAGACTACATCACTTTTCAAACTGACTGCTACTATATGCCACGTTTTGCATGGAACAACAATGATCCCCACGACCTATCTGCAGGGACACAGTACGCACTTGATGTTTCATCAAACATGGTCAATGTCTTCAAGGCACTCCATGCAATGAATGAGGACTATAGATGGTTGTACATGGGATTCGACTTAGGAATCTCAGACCAACACCTATTCAGGAATTATCCCTTCGACGATCTCATCTACTTCCAATGGGATGAAAATGAGGAAATTGGTCCCCCAGAGGATGACTACGACCCGAACTCAGAGGATTGGTATACCAATGTAGTAGCACAAGATCCAGGCGATGACAGTGTTGTCTTCACTGAACCCTATATTGATCCTTCAGTTGGTCTAGTAATATCAATGGGAAGACCAGTAAGGTTTGACAATGGGTCACTGATTGGTGTAGTTTCAGCAGACGTAACAATGGCTACAATAAATGAAAATGTACTGAGTCTCGATGTGCTCAGTAACGGGTATGCGTATCTCCTCGACAGGTTTGGAAATGTTATCGCACACCCAGAACTTGGTGTCTTTGATGAACCAATTGAAATTGAGATGCTTGAGTTTGGTTCTCTGACCAGCTCTGAAGCTGAAACATTCAATGATCTACTTGTTTCAACAGTCCTTGTGGAGGATTCTGGTTTAGAGGAATTTCAGAAGAATGGTCAGCTCTGGCACATGGCTTTTGCAAACGTCGCAAACACCGATTACGTATTAGCAATAATAGTTCCTGATTCTGATGTTATTGGACCAGCAGTAGCTATGCTCAATCTTGTCGGGACTCAGACACTCATTCTCACACTTGCTCTAGGAGCTGTTCTGGCAATAGTAGCGGGAGTTGTGACTGTTGTTTCCTATCGTCGCGCTCATTCAGTTATCGAACCAATCACTGAAATGACCCGTCTTGTCAATAAGATGGCTCGACAGGATTTCACTCGAGGAATCACCACAGCTGGAGCGATGTATGAAGAAGTTGGAACTACGGTTGATGCACTCCTCAGTTTCCAAGAAGCTGCGAGATTTGGTAATCAAGCCTTCATTCGAGGCGACCTCAACAGAGCACTGGCAAACTATCAGAATTTACTAGAGATCAGTCGCAGGCTTGAGATTGACGTTGGAGAGCAGATCATGCTCCTTAACATTGGGAATGTGTTCCGGCAGCGTGGCGACACTGGCAGTGCTATGAATTATTACGAACAGTCTATGACGCTTGCAAAGCACATCCTAGAAAGGACAAAAGAAGATGGAGCAGATGAGAAAGATGCTCTCATGAGAGTCGCATCTCTCTACCATAACATGGCACTGGTTGAGATGGACCGAGGCAATGCCGACAAAGCAATGGAGCTATTGGAAGATGCAGAGGCAATTGATAGAACAATGCAGAACCAATATGGTCTTGCCAAGCGATTCGACGCCATGGGTCTTGTTATGATGCGGGATGGCCGATACAGTCAAGCTCAATCGAAATTTGATGAGGCTCAGAAAATTGCAAAGTCAATTGACTATATCAGAAGTCTGGCCTACATTCACTACCATGAGGGGGAACTGTATCAGGTTCAAGCAAAGTGGAAGAAAGCTGAAGACAACTATAAGGATGCCATTTCATATGGACAAGAAACTGACGAGCTTTGGTTAGTTGTGTTTGCCATGCAGCGTTTAGCTGATGTTCTAGACCAACGTAACAAACCGAGTCATGATGTAAGAAGGAAAGCAGAGAAACTAAGACGTTCAATCATGTTCAAGAAGAGCGTTACATTCGTAATCGATTACTCTGGAAGTATGCAAGCTCAGAATAGAATCAGGGCGGCAGTGCAAGGTGCTTTGGAGATCCTGTACAGTCAGGTCAACCCGCAAGATGCTGTATCTGTTATCGTCTTCAACTCATCATATCGAGAACTCCTCCCACTCACGATAAAGGGAGAACGTGACGATGATGAGAACAAGATTGTGAAGACACTGAAGTCCTTGAAATATCCTAACTATGCTACAGCATTCTATGATGCTCTTGGAAGAGCACTGGAAGAGCTCGAGAAGATTGAGTCAAGTGAGCACAGATGGATAATCGCATTGACGGATGGTCAAGACAACAGCTCTGAAACCTACTCTCTGGATGTTCTTGAGGGAATTATCACTGAAGAGGATCGCATGAAGAGAAAGAGACCTCTTACCATCGAGGGCTTTATCCGGGACCACCATCTGGATGTCAATCTACTAATAATTGGTGTGGGCCAAGAACTAAGCCAGAGAGCAGACACTGATAGACGTATACGGTCTGCAGCAACTGGACAGCCTATCACAACAGAGGAACTCTTGGAATCAATCTGTGAGAGAATTCCACAAGGCCAGTACATCTCAGTTGTAGACAGCTCTAATGTAAGATTGGACATCGAGAGAGCGTTTGAAAAAGTGGGGGTTTTGATGGCGCAACTAGAAGTCGGAGGGACTACTACGGATTATTAAAGGAGGTGTAATGAAAATGGTACAATCATCAACACAAACCAAGAAGAAAGGAAAATTCCAAACAACAGTCATCCTCACCTTCCTAGTAATCTCGCTAGTATCATTGGCGGCAACAGGAGTGGTCTCATTGACCTTTGTTGACTTAATTGGCAACTCAACGAGAGATCAGAGTTCGATAGCTCTCGAAAGCCAGATTCAGACAAATATGGACGAAACTGCTCAGAAGACAGCCCTTGTCATAAATCAGAAATTGGCTAGTGCAGAAGGGATGATAGCCGCGGCGGCAGAGGAACTTGAAGCACTATTTGCAATCGAATCAACTTACACGAATAGAGAGGTGTATTATGACCTCTTATTCGAAGATGATTCAGTTTCTCCAGCGCCTGCGGATAATCATTATGACCCCAATTATGGACTCAATGTATCCTGGGACTACAGCAGCTGGTATATTGCTAACACCGATTCCACAAACTACAATTCTAGCTATGCGGACATTCCTGCAAACGCTGACAAGCTTGGGCGTGTTTCTAATATTGATTATATTTTCAAAGCAATACGCAATCAGATAGAGTTCAGATGGCTCTATATCGCCTTTGCTCTCGATGGACTGTTCATCAATTATCCGGGTAGCATATTGGGCCCAATATCAGACCCAGCTAGGCTAGCTGATCCCTATGACCCAAGAGGAGAATATTGGTACCAGACCATCTTGGATGGTAATGGCGATATGGTGTTTGTTGAGCCGTACTACGATGAATTTGATCAAGTGCTTCTAATTTCAATTGGCAAAGTAGTCTATCGAAACAGTAGCCCATTTGCAGTCATATCTGGGGACATCACGATAGAGGATATTAGAGAGAAGATTATCAACGTGGAAATCCTAGATAGTGGATATGCATTTCTGGTTGATTCATTTGGAAAGGTAGTTGCGCATCCGGAAGTTGCTGATGAGGACTATGAAACAGGATTACCAGACCTTCGTGAAGATGTGGAAATAAACTTAGACTTTTCCGAGGCACTAACAGAGAATCAAGTTAACCTAATCACAAGTGTTGCATCAGGGACCTCTGGAACATTGCGATATACTCGCAACGGGGATGAGAATATACTTGTATTCACTCAAGTTGGAAAAGGCGATTACATTTGTGTAATTTCAGTACCCTTGGACGAGGTTCTGGAGAGCATACCACAGCTTGAGGCACGAATCGCTGAACAGAACGCTGAAGCTGTAAGATACATCATCCTTGTCACTCTTGGAGGAATTTTAGTAGCAGGAGTTGTTGCTGTTGCCATTTCGAATACTATTACAAGGCCACTGCAGTATCTCATGGACCTTGCAGAAAGAAATGTTGCAGCGAGAATTCGAGACCAGCCTCTCGATACTGGAGACCTGCAAGTCGATGCGACATATATCGCGCAAGATGATGAGATAGGCGAGCTTGCTCGGGCGTTCCAAGGAATGCTGGACTCCATTCGTGAAGAAGAAGAGTAGTCGCACTTCATCAAGAAAACCGTGGAAGGGTGAACAAAGTGGCAAAAGAGACTTGGGCAGTAGACGATTCTAGATTGGTCTATGGTGTAAATCGCAATGATCTACATTTCCTGGACATCACAGAGGATGGTGAACTTTGCTTACGGCTCCGTGACCAGACCATCACATTCAATGAAGTCATTCAGAGAATCAAGGAAATGAATGGAGATTCTCCAGGTTATGCTTCATCGTTCACTCTGAGAATACCACAACTAGTGACGTATCAAGTAAAGAAACTGAAAGCGGCATTCCATCGTGCTATCGGTGAGATTGAGTATGGTGGCAAGTTCATAGGAATATATCCCGTGAAGGTCAATCAACGAAAGGATTGTGTAACTGCAATCATTCGCTCTGATTCTGAATATGGTCTAGAGGCTGGAACAAAGGCAGAACTTCTTCTGATCAAGAAGGTCATCGAGAGTGAGAAACACAGACCTATCGTTTGTAATGGAGCAAAGGATCCTAAATACTTGAAGTTGATTAGGGACTGCGTGAAGGAGGGTTACAACATTGCAATCTCAGTCGAATCTGTTCATGAATCTCGCCTAATTGTTGAGAGATTCAAACCTGAACAGACCAATCTTGTACTGCGAATTAAGCCATATCTGAGAGTAGAGGGACACTGGTCCCATTCCACAGGAAGAGACGCAAAATTCGGTCTAAGTATTCATGACCTCTATGATGTAGTTGAACTACTAAAACAGACGGGTTTTGCAGATTCAGTCAAAACGATTCTTGCACATCCAGGTTCACAGATAACAGAGATTGAAGCCTTCGAGAAATTTGGTAGACTCATGACAAAGCTCTATGCTGAATTAAGGGACATGGGATTATCTAATCTGGAGAACATTGACTTTGGCGGTGGGCTAGCAATTGACTATACCAGTTCACGTGTTGCGAATTTCATGTATCGTTATGCGTACCTATTAGTATCAGGAGTTAATGCACAACTCTCTGAGATGTTGGACAAATATCCTCCACCAAACATAATGATTGAGTCAGGTCGAGGAGTAACAGCTCTCTCCACAATGGTCATTGTAGAGGCTCTAGAGGTACGTTCTATTTTTCCCCCTACTAGAGATGGATATGTATCTGAGATTACTAAAGATGATGAAACTAAGACCTTAGAAAAAATCAAGAAAGCGTCAACGCTAGAGGAGATTAAGGAGATCTGGAATGGTTTCCATGAGAAGTATGGCGGTTTGAATCTTGCAGGGATGAAGTTCATCTTCGAACAAGAGAAGGTGACAGGGAATCTAGAAGATGCAGTACGGTCAAGACTTGTCGAACTCAACCTGAAATCATATGAGATAGAGGGCCTCGTCAGAAGCTTTTGGCGTACCGAGCATATTGTAATCGGGAACTTTAGTGTCTTCAACAGTATTGCTGACCATGTTTTGGTGAAACAACACTTTCCAGTCATTCCAGTACAGGACCTCCACATGAAACCTCAAACCACAATTCGTCTTGCAGACATAACATGTGATTCAGATGGTGAGATATCACAGTTCTACAGACCGGATGCAGATGATGTGTGGTTCACGAAGGATAACAGACTCTTAGCTACTCCTAAGGGGAAAATGGGCGATGGCATTCCTGTCGGTAATTTAGAGAATGTCCCTGGTTCTTGTTTTGTGCTTGCACTAACAGGTGCTTACCAAGATGCCATCGAGATGGATCATAATCTGCTTGGAGACCTTCCAGATGTGGAGTTATACCTTCAGGAAGATGGAGAGTGGGTACTCTCATGGGTGACTGGTGCTGAGTCAATTGAACACCTCCTCAAGGATGTCGGTTATGCGGATATCCATGTAGATGAGGATCCGTACATGTGGGATTGAATGCTCATGAAAGACGCAACCAGAACCAAGTTTAATGACATTTGCACAATTCTCTCAGGAAAGAGTGTCCTTGTAGCGTTCAGTGGAGGTGTTGATAGCACTGTCTTAGCACATATTTCAAAGGAGTGTGCCTCGGATATTGCTCTTCTAACAGTTGTGAGTCCAACCGTTCCTGAGAGTGAACTTCTTGGTGCTAGAATAGTTGCTGGCGAACTAGGTCTTGAGTTAAAGGAAGAACCAATCAATTGGCTTGAGGAAAGTAATCTTTCTGAGAATCTAGTTGATAGATGCTATACATGTAAGAAGGCACTGGCTGATCGCTGGTTGGAACATGCAAAGAGTATTGGATATGATATGGTCATTGAGGGAACAACTGCCACAGAAACTGAAGGATACCGACCTGGACTTGCAGCATTGGAGGAATCTGGTGTAGATTCTCCATATCTTCAAGTTGGCATCACAAAGGCAGAGATTCGTGAATATGCCAGAGAGAACAATCTTTCCATTGCAGAAAAACCTTCCATGGCATGTCTTGCTACACGTTTCCCATATGGAACTGAAATAACACATGAGCGTCTAACCATGGTCGCGACTGTAGAGGAAGCAGTCCAAGATATCTTTGGAGTTGAGTGTGTACGAGCAAGATATCACGGGGACCTCGTCCGAGTTGAGGTAGGTGTCGACGAACTCTCCAAGATGTTTGAACCAGAGAAGCTCCAACTGTTAGATGTGGCAGCCAAGGATGCTGGATTCACATATGTCACCTTAGACTTACAGGGTTACAGGACTGGAGCCATGGATGAAAGCTTGTCTACTTGATGCATATCAGTTCTTGTTGCGGTTTTGAAAGGAACTCACACCCCTGTCTTGTGATGAGTATATCCTCTTCTAAACTGACCTGACCATACAGCTGAGTTGTCACGTGAAACTCCAAGGTGAATACATTACCTACCTCTACAATACCCATTGGACTTTCTCCATATCGTTCCCATTTCGGTCCAAGTAGAGTGCCTCCATCATGGGCGAGTCGACCAACCTGATGGCCTAGTGCATGTTGATATTCATCATATCCCGCAGCCTTCACAAGGTCACGAACAACCGCGTCAACCTCATATCCGACTACACCCGGTCTAACAAACTCCGCTGCAGCTTGTATGCCATCTCTGACTGTTTCAAAGGCTTCCAGCACTTCTGAAGGAACATCTTTCTTCTGTCCAAAGAAGAACATCCGTTGAATGTCCGAACAATATCCATTGTGTTTTACACCAAAATCGAAGTGGAGGAGATGACCATCCTTAGTCCTATTCTCAGTAGGACCAGCATGTCCAAACTGCTTGTTCGGACCTGCATCAACAGCTGGACAATTAGCCTCCTCCCATGCAACTGTGACACCAAATTCCCGCATTGATTGATGGAAAAGGTCATAGATCTCAATCTCCGTCATCCCAACCTTGACGAACTTCGTAGCTCTTTCGAAGATATTCTCAGTTATCTCAACTGCCTTGCGTATCCTTGAAACCTCTTCTGCAGTCTTTCGACCTCGAAGCTTCTGTATGAAGTTCTCTGCAGATACCAAACGACCAGAATATGAAGTGTCTTTGAGATAGTCCAGAAGCAGCATATGCATACCCACACTGAGACCATCTGCGGCAACATCGTTCACACTATAATTTATGGCAACCTTTTGTGGATCTAGTCTTGACAGCTGCTTGACTAGCTCATCTCTGATGCCAGTTGTGTATGGGATAATGGTTTCAAAGATACCCTTGGCGACCACACCATCTTTGTCAAAGTTACCAACAATGGCAAGTTTCTCGTCTTTAGTAAAGATGAGTGCAGACTGCCAAACGAGTTCTCCTCCAAAGATGAGTTCAAGAACCGGGTCTGCCATTTGTGAGGTTTCTCTGACCCAGATGAGCCATGCATCAATATCCAGTTCTTTGAGTAGTTCACATGCTTGTTTTGCCTTCGATTTCTCTAATTCATATGCCAATTCAATCACCATGAGGTTGAATGACTGCTTTGAGAGAAACTTGCTTCTCTTGTGTTTCTAGAGCTTTCTGAGCGTCATCAAGAGAGAATCTGTGCGTGACTAGATCCTCGAATGGAAACCTGTCGTAATTATCACCAACAGTCTTGATTCCCTTATAGACATGGAGAGTTCTAGAACCCCAGACGGTCTTTATGTCCAGATGCTTCTTGTTCATCAAGTGTGGATTGATTTCGGTGGTCCCATGGTCTGTGTATTGACCACAGATTGTGTAACTTCCTCCTTCTCTAACAAGCTCTATTCCTTCTGGGATTGCGTGGGGATTACCAGTTGCTTCATACACAATGTCTGGGCCATGACCTCCAGTTATCTCTTTGAGTTTGTCTTTTCTCTCATCTAGGGTTGTTTCTTCGATATTGAGAACATCTGTCACTCCAAACTTCTTGGCTATCTCAAGACGGTTCTTTGCTTTGTCAAGCACGGTCACAGTTGATGCGCCACTGACACTAGTAAGAACTGCAATCATGAGACCTACGGGTCCAACTCCTTGAATAGCCACATTTAGACCCCAAGTCATAGGACTTCTTAGAACAGTGTGCACCGCAGTTGGCATCGCACATCCAACAGCACTAGCTCCATCAAAGCTGACATGATCGGGTAGCTTGATGATATGAGTGCCTGGAGAGAGGTAGAGGTATTCACTATAACCTCCGATCAATCGCGGAAACTTGGTCGATTCCATGGTTATTCCGTAGACTTTTCGATTCGGACACTTTGTAGGAGCATCCGCTATCAGACAGTTATAACAAGAAAAGCACGTTTCTGTCACATCATGGAAACCTACACGGTCTCCAACCTTCAATTCATTTCCATCAAGATCTTTGACAGGCTTGGGACCAATGGACTCGATGGTTCCAACCGCTTCATGTCCAAGAATTAGAGGGTAAGGAACACCTGCAAGTTTACCGTGCCAAAGGTGGCAGTCAGTCCCACAAACACCAGCTCGGGCAACCTTCATCAAGGCGGCTCCAGGCTGTAATTCTGGAATCTCATATTCTTCGATAACCAAATCCGCACTTGGCTTCGGAACAACAGCAGCTCGACTTGTCTTTGCCATGACTTCACTATCCAGTGTCAATAATCGCGTACTATACAAACTCAGATTTAAACGAGCCCGAATAGGCGAGGTTTAGATAATCAAACTTATAAGACACAATTAACAATCGTTAGGTGTGAATTCCATGTCAGATATGGAACCGATTGAGAGCCTGGACTGTGTGGGGTTATTCTGTCCGCAACCACTTTTCCAGACCCGAGAAGCAATTGATGGGTTGAAACCCGGTGAGATACTTGAGATGCTGTCTGATGATCCTGCTGCTGAGGAGGACATCAAGAGGTTTGCCAAGCGGACCGGGAACATTTTGCTGAGCTTCGAGCGTTTAGAAGACGGTGTACAGCGGTTTCTCATAAAGAAGAAAGAGGAATGATAGATGAGTAGTATTTTATATGTCCAAACTTCGGGTGACCCTGAACGCCAGTATTCTCCATTTGTACTTGCACAAAGTGCAAAGGCAATGGACATAGAGGCAAAGGTTTACTTCCTAGGACAGGCATTGAGAGTCCTAAAACCAGGAGCAGCAGAGAAAATCAAGATAGGTAATTTCCCAAGTCTTCACGAAATGATCAAGAAGACAATTGAGATGGGAATCCCTGTCTATGTCTGTGAGGCGTCCAAGCAGATGCTGGGATGGACCGATGTAAAACTCGACCCGGACCTGAAGATTGTTGGAGCTGCAACACTCAATGATCTTGTTCTAGAAGCAGACGCCACTATGTGGTTCTAGTTCAAGTTTGTGGGGATTGAAATGAAACAGGTGTACCTAGACTATCAGAGTGCAAAACCAGTGGATCCTAGAGTCATTGAAGGGATGAGTAAATACCTCCATGAAGCTTTTGGCAACCCCTCCGCATTGCACCAAGTTGGAGATGTAGCAACCGATGCTCTAGATGAGAGTCGAAAAGCGATTGCCAAGTTCATTAATGCAGAAGAGGACGAGATAATTTTCACCTCAGGAGCGACAGAAGCAATCAACATGGGCATGATTGGTTATGCTCTTAGAAACAAGAACAAGGGCAATCACATCATCATCTCCGAGATTGAACATATATCGATACACAACATCGCAAAGCATCTTGAGAGGCAAGGATTCGAGGTTTCTAAGGTACCAGTGGACCAATACGGCAGAGTTGATATTCGAAAACTTGAACGCCGCATCACAGACAAGACAATACTCATCTCTATTGGTTTTGCTAGTAACGAGATTGGCACTATCCAACCAATCAATGAGATTGGAAAATTAGCAGCTGCGAAAGATATCGCGTTCTTTACTGATGCTGTAGCGGCTGAAGGACTAGTTCCGATTGATGTAAGAAAAGACAACATCAATCTCATGGCACTGTCATCCAACGATCTCTATGGACCCCGAGGAGTAGGGGTTATGTACATGCAAAAGAAGTTCAGGGTCAACCCAATACTCATTGGTGGTGGACAAGAGAAAGGTCTGCGGTCAGGAAGTGAGGATATCCCAGGAATAGTTGGGATGAAGCTTGCTGCTGATATTATGAACAAAGAGATGAAATCAGAGGTAAAGCGATTCCAAGGCTATCGGGATCGAATGATAAAACAAATTCTTGAGGAAGTACCTGACAGTTATCTCAATGGTCATCCTACTGACCGACTTGCCAGTAATGCACATTTCAGATTTGATGGTATAGAGGGTGAGTCAATTCTCCTATCATTCAAAGATTTAGGAATCTCTGTGTCAACAGGTTCAGCTTGTACCTCAAAGACACTAGAGCCGTCACATACCCTGATAGCAACAGGTCTCCTACATGAAGAGGCTCATGGATCATTACAGCTCACAACTGGAAGATTCAATACAGATGGTGATATAGATAGAGTGTTGGAAGTCGTACCCCAAGTGGTGTCACGACTACGAGACCTCTCTCCAATTTACAAGAAGAAGTGATTGAAAAATGAAATCAACAAAATACAGCGAAAAAGTCCTTGATCATTTCCGTAATCCACGGAATGTTGGCACACTTGAGGGAGATGATGTAGCTGTTGGAAAGGTAGGTAACCCAACGTGTGGAGATATCATGGAGGTCTTTGTTCGCATCGATGGTGATGTGATAACTGATGCTAAGTTTAGGACCTTCGGGTGTGGCTCTGCGATTGCAACAACAAGCATGACTACTGAGATGGTAAAAGGCATGACACTAGATGATGCAATGAAAATTACCAGACAGGATGTCGCTGAAGAACTTGATGGCCTACCGCCAATCAAAATGCACTGTTCCAATCTTGCAGCAGATGCTCTACATGAGGCAATTGTCAACTTCCGAAAAGGAAGAGGAGAGATTGTAGATGAAGACGAAAAAGCTGCTGAGGTTGAACCAGGTTGCGTTGTAGGACAGGATGAGTTCCTGAACAAGGGCGTATGGCTTGATGTAGATGACCCTAAAGCATTCAAAGATCAACGCACCTTAATTCTTCACTCCGGTGATGAATCAGTTGAAACTGCAATTGAGTTAACTGAGCAAACCGACCGGGTAATCCTTCTCACTCCAGAAAAGACCGTTATAACTACACCTGAACTAGAAAAGCGCTTAGAAGAATCAAGTGTAAAATTACTCACAGAATCCAGACTTCTCGAGATTCGTGGTGAATTCGAAGTCGAAAAAGTTCTGATATTCAACATTGATGAAGACGAAGAGTACGAGCTCTTCGTTGACGCAGTCGTAATCATTGAGTAGCGCATTAAGAACGACAGATACAAATGACATCTATATCGTTCACGAAGATGTCATGATAAATATCAGAACTGCAACTTCAGATGACATTCCATTACTTGAGAACATGTATAGGAAGGAGATAGAAGACCACACAGAGCGTTCTCAGAAATTCGCTGAGGATTTAGTTCTGAGATACAACACGCTGCTAGCTATCAAGGACAATGCTGTATGTGGGTCAGTGACGTGGGAGCCTCGAGGGGGACTTGATGATGGCGTTGTTGAGATGATTGGTCTGGGTGTGAATGACGCTTTCAAACGTCAGGGCATAGCGACTAGGCTAGTTAATGAAATGATTGAAGAAGCGACTCAGTTCTACTCAGTCAAGGGGTATTTGTTGAGAGTCGTACTACTGTTCATGGAGCAATCCAATGAAACCGCGCGTAAGTTCTACTCAGCAAACAGATTCAAAGAGATGGCTGTTGTACAATCACTCTATCCAAATGATGACGCGTCCATCTGGACACGAAATCTCTGAGTCAGCTTAGGTGAAACTACATGTCAAAGGGACCTGTCATAGGAACACTGCAAGAACGGTCCCTCCATGCGAGTCTGAAAGAGCTTTATGTACAAGGAGATGCAAAATCTGAGGTATCAATCGATGGATTTGTTATTGATGTGGTCAAAGATGATTTATTGATTGAAATTCAGACCCGTAATTTTGCTGCAATCAAGAGCAAGTTACTTTCGCTCCTCAAGAACCATCCAGTCAGACTAGTCCACCCACTACCTATCAAGAAATGGATAGTGAAACAGACACCAGATGGAATGAAGCAGTTGAGCCGAAGACTGTCCCCAAAGAAATGTGGGTTCGAAGACATATTCGATGAGCTTGTGCGAATACCAAATTTCATGGCACATTCGAATTTCTCAATCGAGGTGTTGTTGATAGAGGAAGAGGAGATTCGCCTTCAGGATGGAAAAGGGAGTTGGCGGAGAAGAGGATGGAGTATAGTTGACAGAAAACTGGTCGAGGTAATTGATCGTCGACTATATGAAAAGCCATCTGATTTCCTACATTTCATCCCACACGCGCTTGAGAGACCCTTCAGGAATTCAGACCTTGTGGAATCTCTAGGAATCTCACGACGACTTGGCCAAAGATTGACGTACTGTTTGAGAAAGATGAACGCTTTGAAGACAGTCGGGAAGAAGGGGAATGCACTCCTTCATGACATTGCCTGATTCATTGGTATTTACCGTTCAGGACATCTCGTATGTCTTGCAAGTATTCGCTCCCAGGTGTTTCCCAGCGGTTTGTTTCATGGTTAAAGAGATCGTACGGGTGTGAGTCCATACTCATTTTCGCGTCATGAAGAGTCTGTACAAAACAGGATGCTAGATGAGGACGCAGAACGTCGAGCCCCTTAAGAAATCCGGTCATATCCTGTGCATTGAATGCAATCTGAATAGCAAACCTTGTTCGGGATTCCATTGTGATAGTCGCAGGGAATGGTAGCTGATAAAAAACAGAGAGTATCTGATCTTGTGGTTCTTTCAATTCAATGAAGCAGATGAGGTTCATCTCATTCTCAGTCGCACATACTGTTGACCGGTATCCTTTGATTATCCCTTCATCCTCTAAGCGTCGGATCCTCTTGTTCACCTGTGCTTCTGATAGGGGTAATATCTTTGCAATCTTTTTCTGCGTTATCTCTCCGTCATCGAACATGTGCTTTAAGATAAGCACATCATTTCTGTCAAAATCCACTATGGATTGTACTTCATCCAAAGGGGGCACGAATTTCACCTTTGATTTGAGCGTCTTTGGAATCTGATCGCACCATTCACTCCAATTCCATACCCAACCCAATGTAGAGTTGAAATAACTATAATCTGCGGACTTGGCATCAAAATCAGTGATATCGAAAATGAAGAAATTGGAGATCAACTCGGCTTTCTGAATCTCCTCCAGAATTCTCCGAGTTATTCTTGGAGAAGAGAGGGAGTAGAGAGAGTACGCAAGGTACCCATTGAACTTCCCATAGGTTGGACTGTTATGATATATCGTGTCAATTGCATGAAAGATATCAGGTAGCAACTCAGCCCCACGGGGTGTTGTGTTCACTAGGAAGATGTTTTCACCGAGACCCATCTTGCGTTCTATAGCCATAACACGTGTTGGACTCAGAATTCCTGTTTCTCGCAATCTCTTCAGACGATATCTAACAGTTCTGGGGGGCAGATCCAAATCTGCTCCGATTTCCTCCGTTGAAACCTTAGGACCAAGCCTATCTATGGCTCCAATTATTTTGATGTCCTTGGGGTCTATTCGGGTCGTTGGAAGTCACCTTGTTAATTTCGTATATTTATTGCACAATTAAGGTTGGTTTCTAAGCAATTACCTTCTTACGTTATTGGCAACATATATATATCTATTATTGCCACAAAAATACCATACATTCACTTACTGGCAAGTTCCAAAGTTGAGCTGGCCGGTTCATTCATTCCGTTGAGAGCGTGGTTAAAATGAGTGTACCAATCAACCTGACAAAGAGCACACTGGTGGTGCTAGATAGGCTGGATAAGGAGGGACCGATGAGTCCACAGGACTTAGCCAAGTCGTCAGGTCTTGCTATGCGAACAGTTACGCTGGCTCTAAAGACTCTGTTGACTGGGAAGTTCTGTAGAAGGACACCGAATCTCTTAGACATGAGGAAACCTCTGTACCATGTTGATTCAGAAAAAGTCAGAGAGCTCCGTCGTAACAGAGAGATCTGGCGGTCCATGGCACACATCCATCTTAGATAAACAACTGCTGTCTGGCCGTGGTGAATCCGCGGCCCAGGCATTTACTTTTCAGAATACTAATGGCAGCTATTGTCAGAGAAGCAATTCTTCAACACAGCATGCATTACTGCACCCCGGGCCTCATCCATATCGGGGAGACCGCTCACGAACTCTTCACAAATCCTCATTGCTGGAAGTCCGACAGGAGCTGGAAGTCCACAACCATCGTCATCGCCCTTGGTGACATCCACTTTACGAATAACAGAAGGAGAGAGACCAAAATCGGAAATGACGCTGTACATGATTTCCAAGGCTGCATCACAAAGGACACAATCTTCATTGGTGTAAACTATGACACATGCGCAACGACCGCACTCTGTCCGTTCAGTCTTGTAGGAGCTGTAGGCTGATTCTTGCTTTACTGTCATTCCCGATCAAGAGAAACATCACAAAATTTGAATATAACCGGTCTGAGCAAAACTACCTCCTATAGAATACATCCAGATGTCTTGTAACTTGATTCTAGTACTATGTGCTTGAGGGAGTTGATAAAATCCATGGACCCAGGAGGAATGAGATTGTGGTCCGTTAAGGTAGTAAATGGAAACCTTAACAAATGGCCATATTGTCAGGGTAATACTAGCCTAATACATCAAGTCCAGCCATCAAATCACCTAACAAATCTTCGGCATCTTCTATTCCAACAGACAGACGGATAGTTGAGATAGAGATACCCATTTCGTTAAGGGCGCTCTCCGCAAGTCCGTAGTGTGTAGACAAAGCAGGAATACTTGCTAGGCTTTCAACTCCGCCCAGTGAAACTGCATTCAGGAAGACCTGAAGTGAGTCTACGAATTTGCTTGTCC
>MEHG01000025.1 GCA_001940705.1 Candidatus Thorarchaeota archaeon AB_25 | reverse complement strand
ATTGTGAACAATCGAGGGTAAAATAATGTCTGCTAGTTCAGCCAAGAAGGAAAAACAGGTCAAAAGAAGAACGTGGATGATGCCTCAGGAAGTTGAGGTTTGGTATGTTCTTCCGGCAATCAGGAGAGAGCTAGCCAAGGTCATGAAGACCAAAGTCGCTCATCGGAAGAATGAGGATGGCGATATGGTTGACCACAAAATCACTCAGAAAGAGATTGCACGAATGCTCGGCGTCACTGAGCCAGCAATCACACAGTACTTGCTGAAGAAAAGGGGACGAAGATCCCGAGGGGATCAAGTAGATATCCCTAGCCCTATTTTGAAAGAGATCGACAAGTCGGCTGACATCATGATTTCGGAATATGAGAAGGCAAGAAAGAGCGGTATTGAAGACATTTTTGAATCTATGACTCGTGAAATCAACCGTATCATTAGAGTAATGAGAGATGAAGGAGTAATGTGTGATATACACAGAGAATTTTGCGCTCATGTGAACGACACTTGTGACGCTTGCAGTACAAAATAGATTGAAACTAGGCAGCCTTGACCTTCAGCAGAAGGGTTTATTCGTATTTGTTGTACATTTGACACTCCGAAGAAGGGTGTTTGCTATTGACAGGAGAGATCAAAGTTAGAATCGAGGATTCACATGCAATACTCACAATATCACGTCCTGATAAACTGAATTCAGTCACAAAACCTATGCTTTTTGATTTCAGCGAACAAGTTTCACAGATTCTCAATAATCCAAGTATCAGAGCTGTCATCTTTACAGGAGAGGGGAATCGTGCATTCAGTGCAGGATTTGACATGGATACAGTAATGGGTCTTAAAGGTGCGGAAGTAACAGAATTCTTCAAACTACTGGAACGATCTATGCGGACTATTCGAGAAAACCGGACCTGTGTTACGATAGCTGCTGTTAACGGATATGCGATTGGATTTGGGGCTATGGCTGCACTTGCCTGTGACTTTCGGTTCTTTTCTGAAACTGCAACTTTCAGACTTCCAGAAGTTGAGTTGTCAATCTTTCCAGGAGCGGGTGCCGCATCTAATCTGTTGCATCTTCTTGGTCCAGCTCGCGCGAAAGATATCCTCCTCACAACAAGAACAGTGTCAGCAAAAGAGGCATTACAAATCGGATTGGCGGACATGCTTGTAAATCAGGATGAACTGATGGATAAGACAATGGATTTTGTCGAACAGATACTAAACAAAGATCCGACAATCCTTGTTAGGACAAAGACGTTGATTGATGGTATGACAGGGAAAGACATCGCTGAAGCGGATGAACTTGAAACAGCATACCTCGATGAATGGCTTCGCGAGAGAGAAGAATCGTAATCAGGCTGCGACTACAAGGGTTCCTCTGAAACTTTCACCATGAGTTTTCCTTTATTTGAACCATCAAAGAGTTTACCAATCGCTGTAGGGGCGTTTTCCAAGCCTTCAACGATGTCAACTCGATACTGAATACGTTTCTCCATGATCCACTTCTGAAGGTCTGCAATTGCTTCTTGAGCGCGATGATAGTAATCGGTGACAATGAATCCTTCAATACGAGCTCGGTTTGTAATGATGCTAGCAAGACTCGGACCCGAGCCCATGACATTGTACTGGGAGATTAAGCCACAAAGGACTATCCGGGATCGGACGTTGATGAGATTCAAAACCGACTTGAAGAGTGCTCCACCAACATTTTCATAGTAGATATCAATTCCATTGGGACAATGCTTTAACAGACTCTTATGAAGTGATTCAGTCTTGTAGTTGATGGCCGCATCAAACCCAAGCTCTTCGGTAAGCCACTGGCATTTTTCATCGGTTCCCGCGGTACCAACCACATGACACCCTTTTATTTTCCCAATTTGTCCAACAATTGACCCCACAGCCCCCGCTGCAGCTGAAACTACTAATGTTTCGCCAGCTTTAGGTTTGCCAATATCCAGCAGTCCGAAATAGGCAGTTAGTCCTGTAAGACCAAAGACGCTCAGATATGCAGGGAGTGGAACAGAGGAAGTTTTAGGTAATCTCATCAGACCCTTCCCCTCAGTGACAGCAAAATCCTGCCACCCGAGCATCCCATACACGAGATCACCTGGATGGAATTTAGCATTACTCGATTCCTCAACAATCCCCAAGGTGATTCCGTGCATGACGTCACCAAGGGACAATGCTGGAACATACGAAATCCATTCCTGCATCCACCCCCATGCAGCAGGGTCGAGAGAGAGGTATATATTGCGAACAAGAAATTCGCCATCATCGGGAGTTGGCATCGGTGCTTCCTTCCACGTAAAGTCTGTTGGTTGGATATATCCCTCTGGTCGTGAAGCCAGACACCACTGACGATTAACTTTGGTTGGCATTAGTCGGTTCTCCTAATAGTGCTGAATTGCAAGAAACAACTGTGTCGTCAGCCTTAATTAGGATTGGTGTCCCCTGATAGACCTCTGTTCAAGAGAGATGATTTCAATGGCAAAGACAGCAGTAGTCGCAATTGGTGGAAATTCTTTAATTATAGATAAAGCGCACAAGACTGTTCCCGATCAGTACGCTGCAACTGCAGAAACATGCAAGCATATTGCAGACATGATTCAACAAGGTTGGAACGTTGTAATAACATCAGGAAACGGGCCACAGGTCGGTTTCATTTTGAGAAGGTCCGAACTAGCAGAACACGAGCTCCACCCAGTGCCACTTGACTATTGCGGAGCTGACACCCAAGGTGCTATCGGATATATGATCCAGAGGGCGCTTTACAACGAGTTTCACAAACGAAAAATGAACCGGCACGTTGCATCTCTTGTGACTCAAGTCAGAGTTTCGAGAGACGATCCGGCTTTTGAAAATCCTGCAAAACCTATTGGTTCATTCATGGATGAGAAGGAAGCCAAGAAACGAATGAAGGAAGAGGGATGGCAAATGAAGGAAGATTCTGGAAGGGGTTGGAGACGAGTTGTACCTTCACCAATTCCAAAGGAGATTGTAGAGCTTCCAGGAATCAAAGCTTTGCTCAATGACGATATCGTTGTGTATGCGGTCGGAGGTGGTGGTATTCCAGTTGTCGCAAACGAAACGGGCGATTTGGAAGGTATTGCGGCAGTCATTGACAAGGATCGAGCATCCAGTCTATTGGCTACTGACCTGAATGCTGATGTCCTACTCATCTCAACAGCTGTTGAACAGGTCTATCTGAACTTCGGTAAGGAGAATCAAGAAGCAATCGACAAGATGGACCACATTGAGGCGCAGCGATACATAGAGGAGGGTCATTTCACTCCGGGAAGTATGCTGCCCAAGATAGAGGCATGCGTCGAGTTCATCAAGAACGGAGGAGAGATGGCAATTATTACGGATCCTCCAAACATCACACGGGCACTGAAAGGAGAGACCGGAACCAGGATTGTTGCGGGTTTTGCGGTCCCACCGCCTCCAGATCGAAGATCGTAACCAGAAGATTAATCGTGGACCAGTGCATCAGTACGTCTTGATGAAAGATGAAGCTTGAACGAATTTCCACAGATAATGCGCCAAAGGCAATTGGTCCATACTCACAGGGTATCAAGGCGAACGGATTTGTCTTCTGCTCAGGACAGATTCCAGCCAATCCTGCAACTGGAGAACTAGTGACTGGGTCAATCACAGACCAGACAAAGCAGTCACTCTCCAACGTCAAGGGAGTTATCGAAGCAGCAGGTTCCTCGATGAACAAAGTTGTGAAATGTACTGTATTCCTCAAGAATATGGATGATTTCTCTGAGATGAATGCAGAGTATGCTAAGTGGTTTAGTGATCCCCCACCAGCTCGAGCTGCAGTCGAAGTTGCACGATTGCCGAAAGATGTTGGTATTGAGATTCAGGCAATCGCACTCCTCTGAACCACGCGCTTGTAGGTGATTATAAACCTGAATTAGGTAACGTGGTATTGTCAGTGTTTACTGGCTTCATTCATTGGGGAGTTGATGGGTAAGCGCCGCCGCGTCATCATGAATAGCAACAAACCTAACTCTTATATTCCCGTTCGATTGGCACCATTGTGCATATCGCCCTTGGTGAAACTCATGAGTTCAGCACAAAGAAGACTCTATGCGATTCTAGCTGTTACAATAATAGTTGCCGTAGGTATCGGTGCAGCAATAGTAATGGTACCTAATGCACCAAATCTAGAAGTGGTTCCTGAAGTCCTACTTACAGGAACTGATGGAACATCAGTTAATGTCACGCTCGAGGATATGACAGCGATGTCGACTATCACTAGAAACGGTTCTTACCAAAACTCATACGGGAATGTGCGTGGAGTTGGAATCTATGTGGGTATTCTAATCTCCGATCTTGTAGAACTAGCTGGTGGAATGCTTGAAGACGATTCAGTGATGGTCATTGCGTCAGATGGTTATAATCAAAGCTTTGAGTACAGCAAAGTCTATCCAAACGCCAGTATTTGGGGTATTCAGGGAGACATGATACTCGCTTACGAGTTCAATGGGACTACGGTCCCTGAGTTTGAAAAGGGATTCCAACTGATGTTTCTGCCTGAGGACGGTTATTATTCGAATGCAGATGCTAATGCAACAACTGATCCAGATCCGTATGCCGCTGGTCCCCAGTTAGTATCCAATGTAGCTGAGATTAGGGTGATACCAGAACCCATTGCTTTAGTTGTGGATGTTGCTGGAGAAATCGAAGAATATACTTTGACAGATATAATGGAGATGACATCCATTTCAGGTGAGGGTGGTTATAGGAGAAGCACTGGAACTATCAATGGACCATATAGCTTCACTGGTGTCAGTCTATTTGCACTTATCTCAGGGATAGCAACACTCCCATCGAACTACACCTTGAGCGCCGTAGCAAGTGACGGCTGGAGTAGTGAATACACTAAATCTGTCGTAGAAGGAACAGTCAATGGATACACCCCTGCAGGAGACCCACTTGATGAGATTCAATGTACAATGGTTTTGGCATACGAGATGGATGGAAGTCCAGTCGGTGAAGAGGATGGACCACTGCGAATTGTATTCCTAAATGAGGACGGAAATCTCACAGATAGCTATAGATGGGTCAGACAAGTTGTCAATCTCACAATCACAGAGGTGCCCTTGTCAGGACTTGCTCTGGAAGAAAATAGTATGACGATAATCAGTGAATCATTGGTTGAAATGCAATTATGCGGTCAGAGCAAGCTTTTTACCTATACAGTCGTGCGCAAATTCTAGAAAACCATGGAGTACTAAGTGTTGGACCCAACTTATACTGACAATGGAGAGGTCGAGTCTCTTGTAGACCAAGCCTCTTCGCTAATTGAGAAACAGCTATTCAATGAAGCAATGACTAAGCTTCATAGAGGTCTCTTAGTTGATCCAACAAATGTACGTGCTCTGGAGAACCTAGTGATTTGCAATTTAGAGCTAGGAAAGCCAAAGATGGCAATTCAGGCATTGAATAATCTACTCCAGATAGAACCCACTTCCTCAGTCAGGTGGGGTGACAAAGGGTTCATTCATCTTTTATTAAATGAAAACTCTGAAGGAATTGGAGCATTACGAGAGAGTCTGAAACTCCAACCACGAGATGTTCGTAAATGGGAACTACTAGCTACAGCGCTCATCTCTGAGGACCAGTGGGAAGAAGCTATTGACGCCTTAGAGAAGTCCTTGGACCTGGACCCATCCTCTCCAATAGCTTGGTACAATCTCGCAATCTGTTATCTCTACTTTGAGGATTTTGGATCGGCACTACAAGCAGCTGAGTATGCGCTTTCAATTGACCCGTCCTTGGAAGAACTCGCTGAAGGTTGGATGGATCTGATTGATGATGAGTTGATCGAGGCGGATTATCCATCAATTGATGGCATTGCTGCATCGTAGAACCAATTAGTTGTCCTTCTTGCTCTTGGTTAGTTTATCTTGTGATATAATCTTCTCAAGTTCTATTTCAATAGCCTTTGAAGCTTTATTCATTTTGAATGACTTTGCTGTTTCAAGAGCTTGGTCAAGTGCAGCGATTATTCGTTTTTTCTCAAGATCTTGCTCCGTAGGATCATCGATATCTTTCAGAGAGTCAATCTTTTTAGGCATCACGCTAAGGAGCCCGTCGATTGCTTCTTGAGCCTCTTCTTTCGAAGTAAATGACGAAACAAGCTCTGTATCGTAGGATACTACAATCCGGTCTATCTGACTATACAACCGTCTATACTCATCTAGAGCTCCTGAGAGGATCTGTCTAACTTCGCCTTCGGGGTCTGCATTATCAAGTGCAATACCTAGTTTCTCCATAGCCCCTTCAAGAAACTGCTTTCGCTCTGGAAGTTTTGTGCGTCTACGCTCCATCCATCTCCATTCATTGGAAATCTGACGGATAAGTGCAAGAGCTTTATTGATGGTCTCTCGAAATTCATCAAATTTCGACATTGCCTCGTTCAAATCGGACTCGAGTGTTTCTACAACGTGAGTGAGTTGATAACTGAGCATTTCACTAGATTGAGCCTCTGCTAAGACACGACTCTCCTTGATTATTCTTCCAGCTGAGCTCCATAAACGTTCTATATCCTCGGGATTCCTGTCAGTTCTTTTCCGAACATCTAGTTCCTCTGACAACTGCCGAATCTCGTGGCTAATTGCTTGCAGTTCCTGAATCTTCGCTTTTAGAAGAGCCTTTCCAAGTCTAGTGTTTAATTCATCTGTAAGAAGTTGCCTTTCTTCAGGTACTTCTTGTAGAGCATGAGTGTTGTCAATCAGTAGCTGGAGAGCATTTTCATATTCAAGAACTGACTCATGGAACAGTCCTTCTTGATAATGCTGATTAGCCTTTTTTTCTAGCTGAAGAGCGCCCTCAAGAACATCGTATGGTGAGGTCTTCAGGAGACTGTCAGATAATATTGGAGGAGAGTCAGTACAGATATCAAGTGGTCTTTGTGACATCGTCAGCCGAATGATGGTGATTCCATCTTGAGTCGCGACATAGAGAAGATCATGGTCAGCATTTAACCATTCAATTTTCTGACCATTCAAAGACACCTCTCCAATCTCTTCCCCTCGCTTCAGGTCCCAAATAGTAAGAGACCCGTTGGTCAGTGCCGCAACCATGAAGTAACTGCTTGCCCATATTGAAGAAACTGGATTTGAACTTCTTGACTCGAGTGTTCGTACTAGCCCCCATTCAACACGATCGTAAACAGCAATCTCACCAGTTGAATTTCCGACCAAGATGAACTCCGAGTTACCTGAGATAACTCCGCCCTTCCCTTTCTTGTCCAACCGCGCTAACTCAGAAGGTGCTGTATCGCGGTCCTTCAACCATACACGAGGCTCTTCTTTCTTTGCGCTCGTGCAAATGATTTTGTCATCAGACCAGAGACTTGTGATATCCGACTTGTGAAGCTGCCAGCTTGAGGTTTCATGTGTATCCTTCTGGATTGACACTAACCTTCCATCTATAGCTCCCACATAGAAGTAATCACCATGAAGAGCGGAAGTCAAAGCTTGATAGCTGAGCTCAAACCAACCCGTCATTCCCCACGTTTCTTTATTCCAAACATAGACTCTGCGTTCGCATGTAGCGAACACTTGGGTATCATCAACGTCAACAACAAGTGGGGGTGTATCAGTTTCACCCAATTCGGCCACTAGTTGCCAATCAGTCTTGGACCATACCCGAACTCGCTGATCTCGACACGCAGCATATAGAAAGTTCTCATCGTAGGTGAGATCAACTGCAGGTGCCTCTAACTTGGCTACCGTTTCATAACCTAAAGGCGCGGCGTCATTTGAGCCCAAGGAACCTTTGTCCATGATGTCTCCCCATAAGATTCAGCGAGTATCTTCCTGAATTTTAGAGTGCTTAAGGGTGTTTCTTTCATTGCTAAAACTGTCTGAAATTGCGTCAAAATTCATTTTTTCTATAGTCAATACATGATACAATCGTTGAAAAGGGAGGACCCACACAGAAAGAACTTAAGACATCCACCAAGAAAAATAGTCATATTAGACGGAGGTAGGCCACTTGGATACCAGCGGATGGAGACGAGAATTAGACAGACTCGCCGAATTAAAAGGAATCCTAGTTTCAGTCAATCCTGCGATGGAAGAACAGGCGGACCGTCAGGTTCGACAGCTCTACGACATCTTCGCAAACTTGACAAGATTGGACAATGACCTTGCTACTTCAGGATTCATGAAGAAAAGGAAAGTTCAAACTCAGGTTGAAAAGACATCGAAGGATCTAGAAACAGATTTCATGCGAGTAACTCGAGACTTTGCAGAGTATTTTCGAAAGGAACACAAAGACACACTAGCTATATCACCGAAAATTCAGGCAATGAAACCTGCAGAGGTTAAAGGGATTGGTGCACTGAATTTCCCAGGTATCGGGGCAGGGGACCTCAAGGACTTTGAAAAGCTTCACGAGTTTGCCAAGGCTTTCTCAAAACTGTACTTGGTTATTCATGAAGACGTTGCTCGAGAAGTGAAATCAACACTGGATGAGAATAAAGCTACAGTGGATACCTACGAACGCCACATCACGATTGACAAGAGTGAAGTCGCTACTACGGTCTCGAATGATGATGTTGTAGGCATGTCCCTTCGAGACCTCATTATACTGAATGACAAACTAGAGACCGATCGGGAGTTCCTAGATGGAAGAAAAGATGAAGTAAGCAAATTACTTGGTTCATCTCTAGTTGGTTCTGTTGAATCCCTTCAAGCATCCGTTGAAACTACAGCCCGGTTGGGTCTTGAACTGCCTATGGAGTTCTCCAAAGAACTCAGGCTAATTGCTAGAGACGCCTCAAAGGCTGACAATCTCACAAAACTAATAGCTCTTGAGAATCAGCTTCATACTGCGCAGATAAAGGTGGCCAATGCACTCCGTGACAAAATCGTAAATATCAAACATGAAGTCACAACAAGGATTGTTGAGGGTGGCATCCCAACAACCGCCGATGTGATTCCAACACCACCAAATGTTAGTGTGGAAGGTGACGAAATAGCCCCTCTATTATCTAGCTACCAGCGCATGGTAGAATGGGAGGGTCAAGTGAAAATCGCACTTAGAGAGCGCTTGTTTGAATTACTTGATGATGTCGAGAAGGCAACTGAAGCTGCAGAAGATGCAGGAATCACTGATGTTGTTGCAGTTCGTACGTTCATTGCAGACTCAAAGAAACAGCTGAAGACAGCTGAGATTGACGATATGGTCAGAGTCTACCTCCAAGCTAAGACAATGGACGATGAATATCGTAAGAATATCACTGAGAGCATCCGGAATTACCTACAGAGATTTAATGAGCTTGCAACTTCAGCTGACCGAGTTCTGGACCATGCTCAATTGAGCAAGAAAGCACCAAAGGTTGAGGAACTTGAGGGTGGAATTGTCTACTTACTTGGCTCACTGGCAAGTCTGCGAGGAGCTGTTGATAGTGGTGTAGCAACATTTCGCGAAGCATGTCAGCAGGAAATTGATGCTATTGTACATGACCTTCAAACAGTCAAACCAGCATATGCTGAGATCTTCTTGCCCATTATCGTTGAGCTTGACGAAGGCTCCAACAGAATCCAAGTAATGGATGATTTCGCAGAGATCAAATCGGAAATGCGAACCATCAAAGATGGCATACTCGTTAAAGCACAGGACGCACTAGAGAATCTCAGATACAGACTTGGTGTTAAAATCAGACTGGCTGCAGCCAAATTGATGGGCGCAGGAGTGGCGATACCTCCTGAGGCACAGGAAGCAATCACTGAGCTAAACAGTGTTGCTGTAGCAGCTGATAATGTGTTCAGCCTACCGGCAATCGCCAGAAAGATGGTCGAGATATACGAGAAAAAGATCCAGGACAAGATAATCGAGAAACTCGGAGTTGAGGTTGATTCTCTCATAACCAGTCTTGACCGAGCAAGTAGTATCGGCGTGAAGCTTGGAAAAGAATTGAAAATGCTCAACACTCTCAAGACCAAACCACCATCTGAGCTCGAAGATGCAGCAGATGCATTTGACAGGCTCCAGAATCTGACAACTTCACCCAATGTTCACAAGAAGATCAGAGAACGGGTTGATGAAGCATATGTACAGATCAAGGGAGCACTCTCATTGTTCGAGGACCAGGGGATGTCTGAATTCGTAGAACGATTACAGGTTCTCATTGAGCAAGTACCAGGCAAACTAGAAACAGACTCACCACACGTCAATGAAGCGCTTGACGTATGCCTGACATTGGCAAACATTCAGGAAGAGATGTTGCAGATGATCAAGACTATGGCTGGAAAGAGTGGTGAATCCCATGAAGCCGAACTCAAAGAGAGAAGTCAATATTACTCAACAATCGAGAGAGTAATTGAAAAGTATCCAAAGGATTTCAGCAAGATTGTTTACGATGTCAAGAAAATGAAGGAACTGGAAGAAGGTCTTACTGAAGCCGTTGATCTCGATGTAGCAATCGCAAGCTTCCATGAACTGGGAGATATGCGAAAAGAATGGCTGGATAAGGCAGTTGCAATGGATGATTGGCACAAATCACTTAGAATGTTCATGACTGGTTTCAGTCCTGCTGACAAAGCAGATGTTCGTGACAAATTCATTGATGACGCAATAAGGAAAATAAGAGAGACCTATAGCAGAGAGGATATCAGTTCCTACCTCAGTTGGGCCATCAAAGAAAGCGCTCAAGCTTTGGTCGATTCAAGGAAGAAATAGGAGTAAAAATCAATGTTCGGTAGCAATCCACCTAGGGCACCTGTTGAGGATGAAACAACAAAAGCAGCTGAAGTCTTCGCTATTGGAATTGGTGAATGTGGCTCAAACATAGTGGGGTCTTATCTACAAAGCAGTAGGGATAAGAAACTACCCTCAAGAGTTAGAGGCTATTTGCTCATCAACACAGACAGGGCAGACCTTACAAAAGTTCGTCAGAAGTATGGCATTCCAAAAGAGAACACACTTCTATATGGTGCAAGTGAGATCGGTGTCGGTGGTCGTTTCATGGATGGATATAATTCAGTCATGGAATCCAAGGATATCATTTTCGACCAGCTAGGCAATCTCGGGTTTGAGGGTGTTTCAGGTTTCTGTATCTTCACAAGCCTGGGTGGAGGTACTGGATGTGGAGGTACTCCTGCGATAATAGAATTACTCAAGCAGCGGTTCCAAGAAGAAGAGGGTCGCAGAATCTTCGTCTATGTCATTGGAATTCTTCCGTTCGAGGGGCAGTCCAGTGAGGCGTTGAACTCAATCTGGGCTGTATCCAAGTTGCTTCGAGCACAACTCCAAGAACGTGGAGCAGATCTCACGATTCTTCTATCAAACAGAACAATGTTGAAGCGGATTCTCCAGTGGAGAAAGGGCGACACGGTTGATTATCTTCAAAGAGAGCTCGAGGTTGACATAGCTGATATCGACTCGATTGAGACTATGGTTCCTTCTACCTTAGAAGATAGCACTGCAGCAGATGCAAGGACCGAACATGCATTTGTAGAGCTTGTGAATCCATTAGCTCTAGACGTTGTTGAGGCGATGTTGTCCCCAGGTGTGTGGGAAAGATCAAAGGATGTCTTTCCAACGACGGATCTCGCTGATTATGCAAGAAAGCTTGACCCTGTCGTGGTTCCAGCGCTCTATACCGACATTGGTTTGATACCAGATGCGGGAAGCATGCCCAAACAACTTCGGACCATGATCGATTATGCAGTGACGGAGTGTTCCTATGCTGATGTAGGCGACGAACCAAATGCGGAGAGTGTCTATTATGTACTGTCGGGACCAAGACACGTAGCCAAAGCCGAATACGGGATGCATGTCAAGGAGGCACTTGACAAGTTCATTGCCCCAGGAGCTGCGATAACACCTTGCTACGTCCAATATCTGACACAAGATGATTCAATGACCAACTTGCTTCTGTTGCTTGGATTGCCCAAGATACCGGAGCTTGTTCAAATCATCAACGAGGCTACTCAGCTGGTCAACCTGCATAGCGGTGCTTCGCCACTGAAACAGGGCTGGTTCATGAGGTCAAAGGGTACAACTCGAAAAGAACTAGTCGACGCAATCAATGACTTTCGTGAGTTATTCAGCTACTACATGACTCCAGGCGACACGATGGAATAGAATTGGTGGTGACAGATTGTCGGATTCCTCATCATTCCACTACGAAGACCTCATCGATAGGCTTCTCCTTATAGTCACATTGAACTCGACACTCATCCATTTCCTTCTCAGCTCTCAGGTTGAGGAAACAATGGATCCGGATAGAGTGGACTCCCTGACTCAAGGACTTCTGAGAACACGAAAATGGATGGAGGAGGCCACGACTATGAAGGGAATTCCACCATCTACTCAGAATATCATGAGCCTTATAGTGAAACGCCTCTCTCAAGTTGAAAGTCTGTTACCCAAACTATCAGACAAAGCGAAACAAATGGAATCTGGTACAGCAACCCAGGAGATCCTTTCGTTACTTGATGGGAAAGAGGCTCCAGCTGGAGTTCCAGCATCTGCAGGTGCACATGCTCAGTCTTCGGATGCAGAATTAGTACCACTTGTTGGTGGTGAACAACCAAAACCAGTTGAGCCCTACAGAAAGGTCGATGTTGAAGATGACCAGTTTGGACTCATCGGCCAGAGTCAGAGACTAATCCAGCAGTATTCTAAGAGGTGTCATATTCTTCTTCCAACATTCTGGTTGGAGTCATTGCGAGAGATTCACCGTTATAAATCAGAATCACCATTTCTTGGAGATGTAATTGAACTACCATCACGTATCCTAGTCAAGACCGCTAAAGGATTGATGACAGAAGCACCGGGTGCACGGTTGTTGCAGGATCTCATGAAGCATCGTCAACAAGAGAATTACTTGAACGGTTCCGAGATGGAGCGTATAGAAAGAGCTGTTGCGAAGTATTTCCAAGGTATAGAACCGGTTCTCAGGGAAGGCAAATTAGATGTTAAGGAAAAGATCCTTGAGGCTCAGACTGCTTTCGATGGATTTGGATGGGGAGGTCCTGAGCTTGAGAAGCGCATCATCAAGAGACTGAATCAGCAGGTTGAGGAAGCTCTTCAGAATGCGGAGTCAGGAACTGATCCAGCTCGACAGGTTATCCATGCAGAGATAGCCAAGTTGCTTTGCAAGCTCCAGCATGCGCTATTAGCCGAGCCAAGACCAAGAGAGATTCTAGCCCAGATGAAACCTTGAATTGAGTAAGGCAATCTAAATTCATTCAATCGCATGCATAGCCCATATAAGGGATGTATGCAACCCACAGCAAAGAAAGCAGAGGGTACGAGATGACTGGCCTCAAGACAATGCTTAATCCCAAAGTGACTGCTGTAGTTGGTGTATCCACATCCAACCCATTCAATCCAGGAAACGTGATTTTCCGAAAACTTGCTTTTGAAAACGGACTTCCAACTTATCCAGTAAATCCTAAGGGAGGCACTGTAGAGGGAGTCCCTGTTCACAAATCCATCACAGCAGCCCCGGATGACATCGAACTTGCAGTGATTTCAGTTCCTGCGAGATTTGTTCCGAGTGTATTGACCGAATGCGGAGAGAAGAAGATCAGGTCTGTCATTGTTGTGTCTGGAGGTTTCAGTGAGGTTGGAGACGCAGGTGCGAGTCTTCAGTCAGAGATTGCTACTATTGCCAACAAGTATAATATAACCCTGGTAGGACCCAACTGTATTGGTGTCTTTGTACCGGATGTTTTGGATACATTCTTCCTACCCTCTGAGCGCGTTGCTCGACCCAGAAAGGGGAATGTTGCCATTATTTCTCAGAGTGGAGGGTGGCTAATAGAGAGGCTTGAAGAGTTTGCAGCAAGAGATGTTGGAATATCTGCAGCGATATCTATAGGAAACGCCGCACAAACAAACGTAACAGATTTCGTCAAGCACTTTGGTCAGGATGATCGTGTTAATGTCATCTTAGCTTACGTTGAAGGGTTCGGAGAGGGACTAGGTAGGGACTTTGTCGAAGCATGCAAGAAGATAGTACCTACGAAACCAGTAGTGGTTCTCAAAGGTGGGGAATCTGAAGCAGGTCATCGAGCAACTCAGAGTCATACATCTTCGTTGGCAGGAGATTATGCAATTTCTAATGCTGCTTTCAATCAGTATGGCGTAATTCATGCGACAGATGAAGATGAAGTAATGGCCTATGCAAAGGTGTTTTCATTCAAACCTAAGTTCATGTTGGGCTCCAGAGTTGGAACATTGTCTGTCAGTGGAGGACACGGGGTGATTGCTAGTGATGAAGCATCATACTATGGCCTCACGATGCCTCCGTTCAGTAAGGAGCAGCAAGCAGCGATGAGAGAAGTGATGACTCCTGCATACCAAGGGATAGCCTCATTTCGTAACCCCTGCGATCTTACAGGTAGTGCATCAGATATTGATTATGAACAGGTTCTAGAAAAAATGCTAGAATTCGATACAATTGATGCAGCACTCTTGCTTTTACTTCCGTATGCCCCTGGAATCTCATTGCAGATTGGAGCTCGGGTTGCCAACGTTGCAAAGCGACACAAGAAGACCGTCGTTGCGTATGTCCCAAACTTAAACAAGTATGAAGTCATTATTCGTGGATTCGAGCTGAATGGAATAGCAGTGGGTGATACTATCGAAGAGGCTGTCCAGATGCTGAATGGAATTCGAAAACGTTCGAAATATCTCCAAGATATAGGCAAAATCTAGATTAGATGCCGCTTGCCACTTTCTGGTGGTCTATGCCAAGGGACCTTAAAGACTCCACAAGCTTGCCACTCAATATGAGTTGCTTTGAGGACAGTTCCTCAACCTTCTGGGAACCTGTGAGATACATCGCAACCCGAAGACCCTCAAGGAAACGTTCAAGCTCGACCACTAAATCGAGTGACGAACCATGGACTGCCTGTCGAAGTAGAGGATGTGCAATCCCAGCTGCAGTTGCACCTAAAGCTAGAGCCTTCGCAATATCAAGTCCATTTCGTATTCCCCCAGTAGCTATGACATCGAGCTCAGTAGAATCAAGGACCATAACCACACTCAGAGCAGTAGGAATGCCCCAGTCCCAGAACTCAAGACCAAGTTTTGCCTTAAGATCGTCATCCTCTTTTTGAGCACGGAAGTACTCGACTCCCGCCCAACTTGTGCCGCCAACGCCTCCGACGTCAATTCCGATGACACCGACTTCTTCAAGGCTCTTTGCGACTTCTCCGGATATTCCTGCTCCTGTTTCTTTGATGATAACAGGTATTTCTACCGAATCAACAATAGCAGCAATACTCTCCAATGCACCTTCAGAGTTGCAATCACCCTCGGGTTGGATTGCTTCCTGAAGTGGATTGAGATGAACAGCCAGGATATCTGCATCAATCATTGATACAGCGTCTGGAGCTACACTGACATGTGTCGCCCCAATATTCGCAATCACTGGAACTGAAGGAGCGGTCTCCCTCACAATGGTGAACGTATCTGCGAGTGATGGATCTTCTACGGCAGCCCTCTGACTACCCACACCAATAGGCAAGCCAAGTTCTTCAGCTGCGCTTGCCAATTTTTGGTTGATACTCTTTGTACTCGGATGCCCTCCAGTCATCGCTGCAATGACCAATGGAGCAGCAGCTCGTAGACCAAAGAAGTTGATATTGAGATCAATGCGGTCTTTGTCTATCTCAGGTAATGCATTGTGAACGAATTCAATGTCTTCAAACATCGTAGATCGTTGGCATTGAACTTCCTCATCCAAACAGATTTCGATATGTTCAATCTTTCTTCGTTTTGTCATTGATGCTTCAGATGAGTCATCTTCTGCTCTGGAATCGTCTGACGATCTTCCTTCAACCATCGCAGTACCTCCGACTGTAGTGATGATTGAAACAAAGTACAGATAGGAGTTGTGGTCGGGTTCTAAAATCATGAATATCTCCGTTTGTTGCGTGATGCGAAGACTTTATTCACACACTAAGCGCACTCGCAGGACAGTGTGGTGCCAATGGCAAACGAGGAAAAGTATAGAGTTGAAACTCCTGAGGAAGACGAAGAACCGGAAGAGAAGAAGGGTTTTCTAAGACCATTGCCCACAAGAGAAGAACCTCGATATATCAAAAAAGAGGGAAGACCTGAGCCTATTATCAAATTGCTCGGAGTTTCAATGCGAGAAAAACGAAAGGATCTCTTGTTGCTATTCTTGATACCTGCATTGGTGGGTCTCATCGATACTATGATTTATTCGGGCATTATCATAAACAAGTTACCAGATGATGCCACGTACCTCTTCTTCATTCCAATTTTCGTTGCAATTCCAATAGGACTAACAGCATCCGAAGCAGGGAGATCTCTAGTTGGTGGATTTCTTGGAGCGCTGTTCTTTCTTCTATTCTTAATCATTTTCCTAAGTTCACCAGGTCTCATAATGCCTGACTTAGGCCTTGCGAATTTCATATTTACAGCGTTAGCCTTCTCAATAGTCTTTTTCATTATAGTGACCCTCGCGACATTTCTTGGCGCTGCCATAGGAACGATTTTACGTGAATTCCTCTAGAATGGTTGATTCTCAGACTATACCACAGATTTAGAAAGGATGGTGCAGTCCTTTGCTAAAAGGCGTAGAAAAATGAGAGGCAATCTTGTCTATCCCTACTCGAACGCACTCCTAGAGTATGAGTTCAGAAAAGACCATCCCCTTAAACCGGATCGGCTGAAGCTGACATATCTGCTCTCTAAGCAACTCGGATTGTTAGACAAAGTGAAGGAGATAGAGCCAACTCATGCTTCAAGAGAAGACCTCGAGTTGTTCCATTCTCCTGATTACATTGATGCAGTCGAGGATAGCGGTACGACCAACAACATTCATCCTCAATATGGATTAGGAACACCAGATAATCCAGTCTTTCCATTGATACATGACACAGGTGCAAGGTATGTTGGAGCCACTCTCGATGCAATGAGAGCAATAATGGGTGGAGCATCCAACGCATTCTGTATCTCAGGGGGGCTTCACCACGCACATAAGAATGCGGCCTCAGGTTTTTGCATATACAACGATGTCGCAATCGCAATCAATATGCTTCACAAGAAGAAGAAATGCAAAGTGTTGTATTTTGATTTTGATGCGCATCATGGAGATGGAGTTCAAAACGCTTTCTATAGTTCCAAAGAAGTAATGACGATTTCAGTTCACCAAACAGGCAAGACACTTTTCCCAGGTTCTGGGTTTGTTTATGAGACTGGTGGGGTTGAGGGAGTTGGATATTCAGTAAACGTTCCACTGATGCCTGGTGCGGGAACGCCGGAGCTTATTCGAGTGTTCGATGAAGTTGTTGTACCACTCTTCGAATCCTTCAAACCGGACCTCTTAGTGACTCAACAAGGGGTCGATGGACATTATATGGATCCGCTTGCCCATCTGACTTACACTTCTCACGGATACGAAACCGTAATTCGAAAACTTAGAGATATGTCATCAGACATCTGTGATATTGGTTGGTTAGCTTTGGGTGGTGGTGGATATCACCCAGTCAACGTTGCTCGATTATGGACTCTGTTTCTTGCAGTGATGCTAGATGAGGATGTACCGCGTAAAGTGCCTGATGAGTTCAAGGAGGCAGCGTCTCAGATGGGATATCCCGACATTCCAGAATTCATGAGAGATGATGATGAAGTCGTGCAATTGTATGTCCCAAGAGAGCAGGTTTCAATGGATCTAGATAGAGCACTTCGTAGAGTGAACGAGCTTGTATTCCCCTATCACGGTCTCTAAACACTAGTATCGGTCATCAACTTTTAGAGAAACATCGATCCACTTTCTTATCATCTTAACAACCAAATCAGATGCAGCGGCCATAATCACAGCATCAGCATCCTCACTTAGCAATGATGATGGATCCACTCCAGACTGAGCTACTCGGAGAAGAGAAGGATAGCAGAGAAAACCTAGACCCTCTACAATATCCAGATTATCAGAAGCTGACACTTTCAGACTTGTACCCAGAACCTCCGGTGGTGATAACTTAGGGTCACTATCACAGATTGCAACAAGTATTTCGTTGTCACCAGTAATGATCACATCAGGCTCAAAACATTCGTCATATACAGTAGTCTTTCCTCTATCAAAGACTATCGAGTATTCATCATCTGTATCCGTTGATTTCAGACAGATAGTCAGGTCTCTGAAGGAGTCAGGCACAGAGCTGATATGTTGTTCAAAGTCGTCTTCTGACATTTTATGTAAGTCGTGAGCCTTCTCAAGACTGACATTGAGGGCAGCTCTACAACCATCAACTACTGGTCCTAGATACTCCATAAGCATGAACCGGTCACTGTTGATGTTTTGAGATATATGTCGTAGACTCGTTTCCAGACTCTTTGGTTTGTCTTCATCGCTCAAAAGAATCAACTCAAACAGGAGTACATATCGTGGTATTTAGAGGTGCTGTTGTTGATAGGTATTCATAACACATTCATAGAAAAGCGATTTAGTAAAACTAGACAGGGGTTTCTAATGACCACAGACATACACACTCATTTGGGTATGGGTCAAACCGAAGTTGGAGAAGTCACTCTTGACAACCTAGCAGAACATGTCGATATACTGGTTTCAAGAATGGACACCTTCGGTATAGATAGATCCGTCCTTACACCCCATGAACCTATTATCAGCACTGAGCTCTACCTACAGGCGACTGAAATATACCCTGACCGCTTGTTCTCCGCGTGCTCAATCCTCCCTAGACCTGTTGATATTGCAAAACAGAAACTACATGACTATGCTGACCGAAATTGCAAAGCTCTTGTATTGGATGCACAGACTTACTACCCTAATGACCCTGCTGTTGAAGCACTGGTGAATGAAGCAATCAAGAAGGAGCTACCTGTCTATCTGCACAATGATATCATGACAGGTGAAACGATCAGCTTCCTGGACCGTATCTCTACTCTTCATACAGATGGTAAATTCATTGTCTTGAGCATGGGCGGATTATTCGGCTTCCCTCAGATAATTCCACTGATGTCTCGTTCAAACATCTGGTTAGAATTGTCCACAACTTTTGTCAAGCTTGTTGAGTCACCTCTGCGTGTCTTTCTAGATGCAGTCGTTCAAGATTTTGGTGTACGAAAACTTGTCTTTGGTTCAGGATATCATAGTCAATATCCGGATATCATGGCTGCGTTGAATATGATTGACCTCAATATTGAAACAAGTAGACTAATCATGAAGGAGAATGCATGGGTAATTCTTGGATTGGCGTTTTATTGACTACTACGAAATTACTCGCTAGAATGCGACTAACCGGCTAAGATTGTCTGGTGCAATAATAGTTCAATATCTTCAGTCTGCGGCAGACCAATAATCTTCGAATTACCAATTAGAATCATTGGTACCGCGATAACACTTAGTGCTTCTACAATGTCTGGTTGTTCTTCGACTGAAGTTTCGATTACTTCTATCGGCATATCAAAATCCTGAAACTTCTTGGCGGCTTCTCGAGCCGCTTGAAGAGCTTCCCCGCAGAAAGTACATGAATTACTTGTGAAGACATTAATCTTCAGGGAATCCTTATCATTGAAGAATGCATCCAACATCTCCCAGTTTGTCAGTTGGTTGTTCTGCATCATATCCCAACACTCCATAGGAAGTCTGCAAAAGCGTGGTATTAACGAGCCTATTCAGCAAATACCGGCGGCTTAAGACGAACATGTTCGGAAACTGAGTCGATAGATCTCAAAGGAATAGCTTCCCAAGAGTTTTCTTTTTCTGATCCATTCGCTCGTTCAACAATCACAAGGGGACCAGTGGACTCATCAAACCAAACTTTCTTGACTTTGCCCAAGGGAAATCCCCTGAAATCAGTCACAATCTTGCCTTTAAGCAGCCATTTCATCTCTTCGCTTTCCATATTCCTCAACAAGTAGACTGTGACTTAGACATAGAAGAGCGTGTGTACTACGTGAACAATTCTAGCGTAACACTGACTAGGGTTGAAAATATGCTTACAAATCCTTGATTAGTTTCCTGGATATGTTTCTTCTTCCTCATAGCCCCACTCTACAATTGTATCACTGTCTGTAGGTAGGAATGCACCCGAGACGAAATATCCAGCAATCCCCATTATCAGACCAATGATATTCATTGAACCTCCAATGAAGACGTATAATCTTGAGTCACTTGCTTGTTCAAAGCCAATGTCAATTCTACCGGCTCCATCGATATTATCAAATGTGATGGTATAGTTCCCAGGGAGTATAGCTACTACTAGATTGTCTTCAAGGAAGATTTCATCCTGTGATTCTACGATGTTACTTTCATCAAGCGTTATGTTGACGTTATATGTATCATGTGTTGAATTCTCCTCTAACACAAATCCAATGTCTACAGTTGTTGAGTTTCCAAGTCTCAATGAAACCGCAATCTCGAGTCGAGGGTAGTATCCATCCTCATCCAAAATGGAAAATGTTCGTTGTTCGTTTTCGATTACTGCAAAGTTGTTGAAGTGATAGGGCGCCATTAACACTATAGCTGCTCCAATTAGTATAACTGCAGTACCACCGAAGTAGAGAAATGCTTTCTTGCTTAACCAGACACTACCCATTGATTTCAACCAAGGTTAAGACGCGGTTCAATGAATATAGATGTAACGACCCGTGTAATCAGATGGCGAGGTTACTCCAAGATGACCGACTTCATCTACCTTGCAGAAGTGCTCGATAGTATAACCAGTACAAGTAAGAGAACTGAGAAAGTAGCTCTTGCTGCTGAGTTTCTTCGCAAAGTGGATGTCGATGAGATCAGTCGAACAGCATTATTCTTGATTGGTAAGGTGTTTGCAGAGAGCGATCAACGAACTCTCAATATTTCATGGAAAGGGTTTCTGAATGCTCTCAAGAAAGTGGTTGACATAGATGACAAAGCACTCTCTGAAGCATATGAAGGTGACATCGGTGAAACAGTGGCTAAAGTAATAGAAAGCACAGAGGAGTCACGTCAATCAGCTCTTTTCTCGGAAGCCCTTTCAATTGCATCCGTTGCCCAGACATTGGATAGAATTGCAGCGGTTCAAGGCAAGGGTTCAGTAAAGGAGAGACAGTCATTGCTCATCAGCCTATTCATGGAGGCATCCCCTAGAGAAGCAAGATACCTTGCAGCGTTAGTACTTGAGGATATGAGGACTGGACTCTCAGAAGGTTTGCTTGCAGAGGCCATTGCATTAGCATTCGGTATTGACTCGTCACTTGTGAGAAGAGCGTGGAGCTTCAATGGTGATCTAGGTACAGTAGCAAGACTTGCATCAGAGGGAGGACCGAGTGCATTGCAAGCGGTATCGGTTGAAATAATGCGAGGAATCAAACCTATGCTTGCAAACCCTGCTCAGGACATTGAATCATTATTTGAGGGTCAACCGGGTTTGTACTCATTCGAACTGAAATTGGATGGAGCAAGAGTTCAGATCCATAAGGCAGACGATGAAGTCGGAATATTCTCAAGAAGGTTAAGTGATGTTACGGAAAGCCTTCCTGATATTGTCCAAGTAGTTAGAGAGAGAGTCAAAGCACGTACCGTAATACTTGATGGCGAAGTCCTTGCAGTGGATGATGAAGGCAAGCCGTTCCCTTTTCAAGTAGTTATGAAACGGTTTGGTCGAACTCGTGATATCGATGAGGCATTCAAGGACACTCGTCTTGTGCTTATTCTATTTGATGCTCTACTCATTGATGATGTTCAGTTAGTCGATGAACCTTACTCAGAGAGGAGAAAGCGACTAGAAGATATTGTGCCCTCTGATCTGCTAGTTGAAAGGATTGAATCCGAAGCTGTTGATCCCGCACAGGCATTCTTCGAGAAGAGTCAGGAACTAGGACATGAGGGATTAGTTGCTAAGAAACCAGATTCATCTTATACTCCAGGTGTCAGGGGAAAACATTGGTTCAAGATTAAACACACACTTGATACGTTGGACTTAGTGATTGTTGCAGCAGAGTGGGGGCATGGGAGACGTAAGGACTGGCTTTCTGATTACCATTTAGCTGTGCGTGATGAGGAATCAGGTGAATTCTTGGTGGTAGGGAAGACGTACAAGGGATTTACAGACATAGAGTTTCAAGAAATTACACAGAAACTTCTTAATCTGAAGGTTGCATCTCAAAGACAAATTGTTCAGGTCAAACCTGAAATTGTGGTAGAAGTGATTGCTTCAGAGATTCAAGAAAGCCCCACCTATGAGTCCGGGATGGCTCTACGATTCGCGCGAATTCATAGAGTACGGGATGATAAAGGACCAATGGATGCATTGACTTTATCGGAATTGAGAGAGATATACGAAAAACAATTCCACTTCAAAGCACGCTGAAACCAGTTTATATACCATATCACGGTAACTGGACAATGGAGCTATTTGGCATTTGTCGGATAGCAGGGGGCATTTGTAATTGAGGGCGAAAGGCAAATCCAGGACTCTGTCTCGACTTATCCCAAAATTCCACTTCTGCTCTGTACCTCTGTTTCGAGAAGATCCGTTGATCAATTGGACCTTTACAGAAGCAGTTCTATTCACAGCGTACGATGTGTATCGATCTCATGCTTTTTGGTTGGATAATGTTGTGAGCTCAGGTTCCACATTGAAAGAGGCCCTTGTAGACCTTGGATTTCCAAAGACGAATTCTCTTGTTATCGATACAGGTGTATTCGAGATGGAAGCAAAGAAGGCGGGGATATCTCGAGACCTCGGAATTGATGTTGAGATTGAATTGACTAATTCGCAGATATTCGAAGCCTACGAGTTGTCTGGTGCAGATTTCTTTGTTGCGCCAGATGAGATTGTTCTTCCATTTGATACTCCTGAAGCTGTCAATGAGAAATTAGATATCATCAAGGGCAATCTTTTGGATCTTCTCGAAATCATTCCAGCATCCAAAATCATAGCAGTGATTCAGGGACACGAGAAAAAGATTGTAGATGGGCTTCTTGATTTCTATCGGGAAAATGGGATTGAGTATTTCGCAGTTGGGGGGGTGATTCCATTATATCATCATGACAAAGAGCTTCTTCAGCAGCATCTAAAGTATGTAAGAAAAGCTACGAAAAAAGAGTGGTTGCATATCTTTGGTCTACCACGGATGTCGTTACTCTCTTATTATCTCCATGAAGTACAGGTTGATAGTGTAGACACATCAACAGTCACGTATCTTACTGCACGAAGAAAGTATCTAGTTGGACTGAAACCGGAGCCAGTTAGATTGGCCAAATTTGAGGACTGTGATTGTCCGGGTTGTAGAGTGCTTAGCAAGGAAATGTCAACTCGAAGCCAACTCTTCTTTGCAAATCTATACATCCATAATATAGTGACTGCGACCAGAGAGAGTCTTAAGAAAAAAAAGTCTAAAGTTAAAGAAGTTCCAAGAA
>MEHG01000024.1 GCA_001940705.1 Candidatus Thorarchaeota archaeon AB_25 | reverse complement strand
ACCCCTGATGAAAGAGGGCGTGGAGGTGGTTGTTTGGCGTCGTTTCGTCACCGACTTCTGGAAGATAATCGATGAGGTAAACAGACTCACACCGCACGCTCAGAATATTCTTCTCTCTCTCCTAGCAGAAGGCGAGGTGAAGTACTATGATGAGATCAAACGGTGTGAGGAATATTGTCTCTATGCAACACTAAACCCTGCTGATGCAGGAACTTTCGATATGGGTCCTCCCTTCCTAGATAGATTTGGAATGGCAGTACCTATTACAATGCCCACTGTGAATGACCTAGAACTAATTCTGGCGGCTCGTGATGAACGACTCTTTGGATTTGACGAGCTTTGGCAGGTTCCTCCCGTACTCACTGAAGAGAAACTACTCACAATATGGAATTTGGCTGACAAGGTATTTGTATCAAATGAGGCATCTGAGTTCATGAGATCGGTTGTAAGAGAATTCGGAGCATGTATTCGCGTGGATAAGAGTCAGTCTTCAGGGTATACTGTCGAAACTGGTCTTTGCGACGGTTGTCACTTTGATACTGCAAAGAGTGTCTGCAACAAGGTTATAGTTCCCCTCAGTGTACGTGCTGCGAAGGATCTTAATAGATACTCGAAAGCCGCTGCTTGGCTAGTGGGAGCTCAGGAGGTGACGGTAGAGATTGTCAAGTCTCTTGCTCCACTTGTCTTCTGGCATCGTACTCGACTCGTGAGAGATGAACTTGAACGGTCTCCCTATTATGGCGATGTTTATGCTTACACCAAGCATCTTGTTGAACTGGCCGCTTCTAGATTTGCACAGCGAGCTCCTGCGATTGCGATCATGGACAAGATGAAGCAGGGTCAAGATACAAAGGATGCAATGGATGAGCTCAAGGAAATGGCAAAGAGTGACCTTTTAGTTAGATTAGACTACACTACTTTTGCAAAGGAATTGAGGAAGTCTGGATACACCAAGACTGTGAAGAATATCGAAAAGGGCATCAAAGATCGCGATGTTGAACAATTGACAAAGATATATGATGACTTACTGGTGGATACAGAGTTTCCAAATAGGAGTATGCTTCTAAAACAAGTTTCAGATGCTCTTCATAGACTCACATTGACTCAATTCGCCATCACCTTCGAACAGTGGCAGGATCTTTGGACTATTATCAGCCTTCAATACCCCAAATTAACTAGTGTTCTGAAAGAGACCCTCACACCTCCTAAGAGGAAAATTGTGAGAACAGATGGTCTCACTGTGGTCATATACACCACTGGTGATTCACCTGACTCAGCAGTGTTTCTTGAGATATCCGGAGGAACTTCAGCCCTTAATCTGAAGAAAGAGATTGAGGAACAGATAGGAGGATAATCTTCATTGTCGAGAGCATCTGCAGATACCCCGCCCGGACACGGGCTTATGGAGGTAGCTCAACATGCATGGGAACAGGCTCTCATTGACTTCTATCATCCACCTCTTCCAGAACCCAAGATTGAGAATGTTGCCGAGGCTGCAAGTTTCTTCTACATCGACTCAACGACATGGACAGTTCATCTCAATATTGCAGGTGTTCCTGTTCATATGGATGCAAACGAAGCTGAGCCATATCTCAGGTCTGTCTGTCATCACGAGATTCAGCACTATCTTCTGTGTCCCTATGATGGTGTGACAAATGGCATGATGTTTGCGGCAGCTAGGAAGAAGGTCAATGATGCTACTGCAATGTTCGTCTGCAACCTGTTTGCAGACCTTGTGGTTGACTCAAAACTTCTGAAACGGTATTCATCTCTGACACATAGCCGTATCAATGCTTCAATACACGAATCTGCAATCAGGGTTCGGGAACCAAGCCCTCTTTGGACTCTGATTGTTGCAAGTTATCGGGCGATGTGGGGCTTTCCTCTTCCTGCATTAGCAAAGGTGGATAATCCAACCGCTGAGGCGGCTGCTGCGATTGCTGATGTCGCTCGAAATTCAATTGACAATGAGAAAAGATGGTCCAAAGCTTGTGAGAAGATTGCTGAGATTATTGCAGATTGGATGCCGGAGGACGAAGATGAACAACTACCTGGTCTAGGTGGGGCTGGATCTAGCAAAGATGCTGAGAGTGATTCATCAGATGATGTCACGACTATCATGGTTCCCCTAGATGTTGATGCCATGATGGGTAGTCCAATTGAGGTGAGAAACGGCGATCTAGCTCGCAAGTGCTTGCAGAAAGACGCACCTTCTGACCTGGAAGCTGAGATGGAAGACCTAGCAGTAGAAGTGGAACAGCGTGGTGGAAATCTCCAGGATCTGGAAGGTGTGTATCTCACCGCAGGATACGGTAACCCCAGAGAGTCATGGATTCGATTCTGGTACCGTGCAAAAGCAAGAGGGATGCTTCGTTTTGATGTTGAAGAACGTAAATTCTCTGGACTCGCTCCTCTTGCTCCTCAGGTCTGGAGAATGGGTGATCCTATAGAGGAGTTGGACATTGTACAATCGCTTCAAGCCTTTCCCGTTCTAATACCCAACATCTCCACACGCAGGTGGTTGAAAGTGACCTCCGAGGGGCTGGAATATTCCAAGTCACTCCCAGACATGCTTCTCGTGATTGATTCGAGCGGTTCAATGACATGGGGTATGACATCAAAGACAATCAGTGGGCCCTATCATACCGCACTGGTGGCATCTTTTGCAGCCATGGATGTAGCATTACGAAGGGATTCCCGAGTAGCGGCAATCAATTTCTCAAGCAGCAGTAAATCCAGCAAATGGTCAACTTCGAAACGCGAGGTGGAGCGTGTTCTTCTTGCTTATCAGGGCGGAGGTACTGTTGCCCCCGTGAAGAAGATTACCAAAGCATGTGAAGCGGCTGAGTCAAAGGTCATGGTGTTGATGATGACCGATGCAGAGATTGCTAATTGGGACAAATTCGTTGAGTCTGTTCGTGACCTTTCTTCTCGAGGTCACAAGCTATTCCTCTTTCACATCAGTGGAGGAAGTGGCAAGAAAAAGAGCAAAATTCAACGGGACCTTGAAGATGCGGGAGCGGTCGTGTACCCAATCAGATCTGCAAAAGACTTGCCGGGTCTGGTCATCAGAGAAGTTCGGAATGTGTACGGTTCTTAGCTTGAAGCAAATCTCATAATGTCCCACCCAAACGCTTATCTCGACCATTCAGTCGAATCGCAAGTCACTTTGAACTATCCGAGTCCGTTCGAGGCAGTGATTCCATGTACGAGATCCTCTTCAAGCAGGTTCTGAATTCAGTCACGAAGATGATGGTGGTTGATGCACCTGACATTGCTAAAGTGTGCAAACCCGGTCAGTTCGTGATGATACGTGTTAATGAAACCGGAGAACGTTTTCCACTCACTATTGCTGACTTTGACCGTGAGAAGGGAACTATTACCATTGTCTTTCAGGAGGTTGGAAAGTCAACCCTTCTTCTTGGAAGTCTAGAGAAAGGTGACAAGATCCTGGATTTTGTCGGTCCTCTTGGTAAACCTTCCCCGACCGATAAGAAGTACGGCACAGTTGTTGCCATCGGTGGTGGTTGTGGAAGCGCGATAGTGTTTCCTGTAGCCCGTGCCTTCAAGGAGGCAGGTAATCATCTCATCACAATCAACGGTGCAAGAAGCATGGACCTCCTTCTCTACCGTGATGAAATGGGCCGGATTAGTGACGAGACCTATGTGACCACAGACGATGGTACTTGCGGGACACATGGATTTGTCACTAATGTTCTGGCTGACCTGATTGCTGAGGGTCGCCAGATTGACCTTGTCTTTGCTGTTGGTCCCGTTCCTATGATGAAGTTCGTAGCGAAGACCACTGAAGCAAAGAAGATTCCCACACTAGTGAGCCTCAACAGCATTATGGTTGATGGCACTGGAATGTGCGGTGCCTGTCGAGTCAATGTTGGAGGACAGATGAAGTTCGCTTGTGTAGATGGCCCTGAATTCGATGGCCATGAGGTGGACTTTGATGAGCTCATGGGTCGTTTGAATGCGTATAGGGAGCAAGAGGCTCTTTCTGAGAAACAATGGGCTGAAGAACAAGGAGGTGCTACATAATGGCAGAGAAGAACGGTGAAGCACCAAAGAAGAAGCGTAAGAGACCACCTCCGACGAAAAAGGTTCCCATGCCAGAGCAAGATCCACTTGTGAGAAACAAGAATTTCCAAGAAGTCGCTCTTGGTTACACGGCTGAACAAGCAGTCGAAGAGGCAAATAAGTGTCTGAATTGTCGTGATCCGAAGTGTATCAGTGGGTGTCCAGTAGAGGTTGATATCAAAACGTTCGTAGGATTGGTCAGAGAGAAGAAGTTCATGGAGGCTGCGCTCGCAATCAAAGAGACTAATACTCTTCCCGCAATCTGTGGTCGCGTCTGTCCTCAGGAGACTCAGTGTGAAGCACCTTGTATCTATGGTATACGAAATGAACCCATAGCAATTGGTCGTCTCGAGAGGTTTGTATCAGACTATGCAAGAGCACACGGTGAACCACTACCGAAGCTTCCCAGGAAGATTGGAAAGAAGATCGCCGTCATCGGTTCCGGTCCAGCCGGTCTGACCTGTGCAGGTGACCTTGTGAAGATTGGTTATGATGTCACTATTTTTGAAGCATTTCACAAACCTGGTGGTGTGCTTATGTATGGTATTCCCGAGTTCAGGTTGCCGAAGGATATAGTCATGTCTGAGGTAGAGTATCTCGAGAAACTCGGTGTAGAGATTAAGTACAACTATGTGGTTGGAAAGATTCGAACCGTTCTTGATTTGATGAATGAAGATGGTTATGCTGCAGTCTTTCTTGGAACTGGTGCTGGAGCTCCTAACTTCATGAGAATACCTGGAATGAACCTAGTCACTGTTTTCTCTGCGAACGAGTTCCTGACCAGAGTGAATCTGATGAAGGCATACGAATTCCCAAAGTATGACACTCCGGTCCGAATTGGAGATCGTGTTGCAGTAATCGGTGGTGGAAATGTCGCTATGGATGCAGCTAGGACCTCTCTAAGACTTGGAGCTGCTGAGGTCAATATTGTCTATCGACGGTCTAAAAATGAACTTCCAGCTAGAGCTGAAGAAGTACATCACGCTGAAGAGGAAGGAGTCAATTTTCGTCTTCTCACTAATCCCACAGAGGTCATTGGGAACGAGAAGGGTGAAGTCATTGGTATGCAGTGCATCAAGATGGAACTCGGTGAACCAGATGACTCAGGAAGACGACGACCAATTCCTATTGAAGGGTCCGAGTTCATCATCGATGTTGACACTGTGATCGTCGCTATTGGAAACTCACCCAACCCAATTATCCCCCAGACCACTCCCGGTCTTGAGGTTTCTCGGTGGGGTACTATTGTCATTGATGAAGAGTCTGGAATGTCCTCATTGCCTGGAGTCTTCGCTGGAGGCGATATTGTCACTGGAGCTGCTACTGTCATCAGTGCTATGGGTGCTGGAAAACGAGCTGCTCGAGGAATTCACAAGTACTTGGGTGGCGAATAGAACATCAATGGGGCTCTTAACGAGCTCCTTTGATTTTTCATTTTTCTACTTTGATTATACAAAACACGCTAGAATGATCTACTTCTACAATTTCGGCATCGAGGCCTAATGAAGCACTCAATGTCTTGAAATCGTCCTCACGAAAAGTGGTCGCTCTGAATCCATCTTTGCAGACAATGACGCCATTCCTAGTTTCTTCCCAGTCAATCTCTCCCAGAAGATTCTCCTCTGATTGTTTCCTGAACCAATCAAGCCTGTGTTCCCAAAATCTATCGGAGTAACTTGAGAATAAGCAGATTCCTCCATCTCTAGTAACTCTGATGGATTCCTTCACTAGGTTCCTTGGTTCAATATTAAACGCAGAAATTCCATTCTGAATACAAATTGTCTTATCGAAGACACTATCATGAAATCCAAGAGTTCGGGCGTCCATTAGGGATAGATGAATCCTCGGCTTTGTTCGTAATGCAACTTTTGCTAACTCGAGACTATCCTTTGAAGTGTCAATGCCCACTACTGCGCGGGCTGCTTGCAGTAGGGTGTCGAGAACTCGACCATAACCACATCCTAATTCAAGTACATCATCATGCGGCTTAATGTGCGACAAGACCTTCTCTATCTCTGCCTCTAGGTATTCAATCACGCGAGGCGATGCAATGTCATAGCATTGCTTTAGTTTGTTTGATGATAGCTTTGATGTGTAATAGTCATCTGTCAAACAAGTTCTTTTCTTTTAACAATTCCAAAGATGATGAGTTTTCCGGCATGAGAATGTATTGATATAGGGAAGCATCTACAAGAAACCTAGTCCCAATAAGAGCGTGAACGGACATGGAGAAGGATCCAATTACCACTGAGGAAATGCGTATTCTCGAATTGAACGCACAGTTTCTTGGTGTGACCCATAGCATGTTGATGCAGAATGCTGGTCGTGAGGTAGCTCGAGTTGTAGCTAAGACCTCCAAGGTGAAAGAGAAACACATAGCAATTCTGTGTGGTCTTGGAGGAAATGGGGGAGATGGTATAGTTGCAGCTAGGTATCTTGATGAAGCAGGAGCCTTCGTGGATGTCTATCTGCTAGGTGACGAGAGAACCATCAGAAACGAAGACACACTCCACAATTGGGAGATTCTAAACAACCTTCATGATATTCTCGCATCCGAGCTGCTTACTGAATCGGCTGTGAAATCCTGTAGGGCAATCAAAGAGGCTGACATCTTAATTGATGGCATCATGGGATTTGGCCTTCGTTCCAAACTAAGAGAACCATTACTTACTGCTGTAAAGATGATCAATAAATCTGCAGCTATCAAGTATTCAATTGACATTCCCAGTGGCATTGATTCAGAGAGTGGGGTTGTTCATGGTGCTGCTGTAAAGGCTGATCACACTATTGCTCTTCACGCCCCCAAGACTGGAATGACCAACGCAAAGGAATTCGTCGGGAACCTGCATGTTGTTTCGATTGGCATTCCAAAGGAGGCAGGATACACTTGCGGTCCAGGTGATCTGAGACCCTTCATACAGCCGCGGGACCTCCATGCAAAGAAGGGTGACTTCGGTCGAATTCTTGTTGTCGGAGGAAGTGATGTCTACTCAGGAGCACCCGCCCTTGCAGGAATGGCTGCTCTCAGAACTGGAGCTGATCTTGTGAGTGTATTAGCTCCTGAGCCAGTTGTTTCGGCTATCCGGTCATATAGCCCAAACTTAATGGTGACAAGTTTGGGGACTCAGGTTCTACTTCCTGAAACGGTAGAAACGGTCATTGAACACGCATCAAACAATCATGTTGTAGCTCTTGGTCCTGGACTAGGTCTTGAACAACAGACTAAGGTGGCTGTGACATCCATTGTTGAGCAGCTAATCAAATCGAAAACGCCTCTTGTTCTCGATGCTGATGGTCTGAAAGCTATGGCATCATCTGAACTCAATCTTAATTCTGATTTGACCGTGATGACGCCACACTGGGGAGAATTATCGATTCTCATGGATCATGATTTAGGCGATGACACATCTCTGCCAAATAGAGTGGATCAAGCGATTGCATGCGCCAAGAAATACAACTCGGTCATCCTACTCAAAGGCCCAGTTGATGTGGTAGCAGAACCTAATGGAAAATTCAAACTGAATAGAACTGGAGTTCCTGCAATGACTGTAGGTGGAACCGGTGATGTTCTTACAGGAATCGTTGCTGCATTACTAGCGACTGATGTTCCTGCATTTCTTGCAGCATCTGCTGGAGCTTTTGTGTCAGGAATGGCTGGAGAGTTGGCCTTCGATGAACGAGGCGACCATGTTGTCGCAACTGACTGCATTGAAAACATTCATAGTGTGTTTGATATGTGATAGGACAACCTATCCTACGACTTAATGATTGGCATCTGTTCAAGAAGGTCCCGTGCAATCTTCCTGTTTTCTTCGTTGACAGGTATCCAGACAATTCCTACATCCGGTTGACCGTAGAGAACAGCTGAATCGTCCGGTGCAAGAAGGACTGCTGGAAATCCCATTAGATCTTCTTCACCTTCTACGATAATCAGAGAGTTTGTATCATCGTGGATGGCAGTGTCTATAACCGACCATGCTTCAGGATAGATCACTGCTTGAGGGTTGAATATAGTATAGACTCTTTCTGCAGTGAATTGCTCCTCGAAAGGACCTCTCTTGGTTATGCCATCTACAATCATGACTTTGGGTGTGTAATCCTCCTTCAGTATTGTACTGACAGTCACATCTCCTACAGCGATAACACAATCTGGGGAGTCCTCTCGAATCTTGCTTACTACACGCTTCTCAGGAGGTCCATCCTTCGCAGCAAACACCTCTCCCTTTGGAGTCTTCAAGAAAGCTCTGCCTCCCTGTGGGAGTTCTCTTGGGGACTCATCTGTACCTCTAAGACGTCGTCCTTCCCTATCTATTTCACCTAGTCTGATTCTAGCGGATGCTATTTTCTCTCCATCATGTGCGCGTACAGGTTTCAGAAACTCTATAGTGTCACTTACCCCCATCTTCTCCTTTCTAATGTTTAAAGCACCTGATTCAATCTCAGTACAGCAGGGGCCCTCATACATAACGAAAGTGGCATCGCCTTTGATTGAAAATAAATCAGTATACTTAGTGACAGACTTGACTGCAATAATGTCATCAAGATTGGTTCTTTGTATGTAATTTCTTAGGTTCCTTTCACGGAGCTCAATTGGCTGAATGAGATTTTCGAGTTCAAGACCAAAACCTACAAGTTCACCACCGGTTACGCAAGCGATTGGGTCTGGCATTTCTGAAAGTCTGTCAATCATGACCTGATGACCGATATGCAGTCGGTCAAACAAGTTGAGACCCCAAGTACCAGACATCAGTTTCACACCAATCATTCAACCATTTGGAACACTTAATATCCTTGTTTAGCATCTTCACCATATCATACTGATAAGTGGCAATGGTGAAGATATTAGCAGTTGCAGATGTTCATAGCCCAAGGTACCTCGAAGAGTTTGTGAAAGCTCTCGCTCATCATGAGCAACCAGATGTGTTCCTGCTTGCAGGGGATATGATAAATCGCGGAAATGCAGAGGAGTACACAACTGTACTAAACACAATTGAGAAGGTACTAGGTACAGATTTTCCAATCATTGGTTGTTTTGGAAATGAAGAGTATAGTGAGGTTCGGAAGGAAATCATCTCCACTGTGGGGGACAGGATGATCTTTCTTGATGAGAAATCATTCATTTTGGAATCCAATGACCTGAAGGTTGGCATTGTGGGTACACAGGGGTCTCTTGACAAGGCAACAAGCTGGCAACGAAGAAACATCCCCAGTGTGAAAGGTGTGTTTGAGAGAAGGGCAAAGAGAGCGGCGTCACTACTGAAGAAAATGAAGGACAAAGTGGATCATCGGATTCTCCTGATGCACTATAGTCCCTGTCTTGAAACCTGCGAAGGTGAGGATACCAAAGCTTTCTCTTGGTTGGGGAGTAGAAAGTTCTATAGGGTAGTAGTAGAGCATCAGCCGGACCTTGTCATCCATGGACATGTTCACAACTCAAACAGACATGAAGTGACAATAGGGTCTTCTCTCATCAGGAACGTTGCACTTCCAGCAGTAGGGTTCATCACAGAATTGAACGTCTGGGATGCAACAAGGACATGAAGGAATGAATTTGAGTCCCGTCAAGATTGCTGCAGTTGCAGATGTTCACAGTCCAAGATTTCTGAATGAATTCAAGACTGCACTCTCGGTGTGTGAAAGGCCTGATCTCTTTCTATTTGCAGGTGATATGATTAACCGTGGCAAGGCAGATGAATACATCAATGTATTAGACACTCTTGAATCACAGTTTGGTTCAGACTTTCCAATTGTAGCTTGCTTCGGGAATGAAGACCCATTAGACCTTCGAGATGAACTTCTTTCTATGACCAAAGATCGTCTTACCTTTCTTGATGAGAAGTCACTCACACTCAACCTATCTGATTCTAGAATAACGATAGTCGGAATGTCTACTGTCAGTATGGAGCTTAGAAATCCCCAAACGATACAAACCATTTTCGAGGAACGTGCACGACAACTCTCACAACTTCTCCAAGATGCATCTAGGTCATCAGATTATGTTATACTCTTGATGCACTTCAGCCCACTTCTTGAGACTAATCCAGCTGAATTTTCTTGGTGGGTTTCAAGAGCAATTGAAAACTTTGCACCTAATCTCATTATTCATGGACATATACATAATTCAACCCGAAATATAATAGAGATAGGAGCCACAACCATAAGGAACGTGGCTCTACCTGCAATTGGTTCTATCACAGAACTGGGTATTTGATGCTATTCTTCATGTCCTGTGACTTTCATTGTGGGTTCAAACTTGTACCCATACATAATGACTCCACTCTTTCCGAACTCCTTGATTTTGCGGAAACATGCACGGACTTTCATTCCAATTTCCACATTCTCTGGATCGACATTCACAATCTGAGCCGTGAGTCGAGTACCTTCATCCAGTTCGACCTGAGCAATCACATATGGCATCTGTCGTTTGAAATCGTCGGGTGCTTGACGGACAATGGCAAATGAATAGATTGACCCCAATCCTTTGAATTGATAATCCACAAGCTTCCCTTTTCTCCTGCATGTTGGACAGACCGGACGTGGTGGGAAAAAGTGTGTTTTACAGGTTTCACATTTGTTGCCTTGGATGTTGTAGATTTGCCTTATTCGTCGCCAGATTCGTGCTACTCCATGTTCTGACATCTTTAATCATCTCCCTAGAATGTGAACAATAGAAGTTGCACCCGTGCCTCCGATGTTCACCGTGAGTCCTTTTTCTGCTCCATCGACCTGACGCTTCTCTGCATCACCGCGGAGCTGTAAGGCAATCTCAACAATCTGTGCCACACCTGTCGCACCTATAGGATGGCCTCTTGCTTTCAGACCACCGGAAGTATTGACAGGGAATTTTCCTCCTATCTCTGTGATACCTTCTTCTAGTGCCTTTCCGCCTTCTCCCTTCTTAGCTATACCAACATCCTCAGTTAGGATAATCTCACCAATCGAAAAACTGTCATGAAGCTCTAGAACATCAATGTCCTTGAGCTCAAGACCTGCCTCTTTGAGTGCGGACTTTGTTGAGTTCACGACTGCGTTCATTTGTGTTATTGATTTTCTGTCATGTAGTGCCAGTGTGTCACTGGATTGTTCTGACGATTCTATATAGACAGGTGTGTCTGTGTATTTCTTAGCAAGATCTTCTCTACACATTATCAGACCTGCTGCACCATCAGTTATTGGTGCTGAGTGAAGTACTCTCAGGGGATCTGCAAGTAAGCCGGACTTCATCACAACCTCAATAGGAACTGCCCTCTGGAACTGAGCCCACTCGTTGTACGCTGCGTTAGCGTGGTTCTTCACAGTCGGCAAGGCAAGATGTTCCTCAGTTGTCCCGTACTCTTTCATATGTCGTCGTGCCATGAATGCATATAGGGCTGGAAAGGTAGCCCCAAACATGCCTTCCCATTCCCAGTCTGAGGCTACTGAGATGGTATTCATCGCCTCTGTCTGGTTCACGTCACTCATCTTCTCTGAACCAAGGACAAGCATCACATCATGCTCGCCAGACTTGATGGCCATGTATGCTTGACGGACAGCAGCGCCTCCACTAGCGCATGCGGCCTCAACACTGTAGGCGGGCATATCTCCAAGCCCTCCAATATCAGCAGCCTGAGCACCTAGGTGTTCTTGTCCTGTGAACCTACCAGCACTCATATTACCGATGACTAGTCCATCAATGTCAGCTCCCCTTACACCAGAATCAAATATTGCATACATTCCTGCCTCAAGTGTGATGTCTACAAGGCTCTTATCCCATAGCTCTCCAAATTTGCACATTCCAACTCCGATAATAGCTACTCTATCACCCATCATGATACCTCCTTACCCCTTGATTTTGCGTCGATATTTGGCATATATTGCGTAGTCGACATACGTCTTTCGCTCAATGTAATCGTCGACGGTTGGAACTTCTCCACGTCGCTCTTCAATAGCATCCTCGACAGTGATTGAGAATGCATCACTCCCTGCTCCTGAACCGTAAGCAACCATGAAAATCTTAGAACCTGGTTTTGCGATATCTAGAAGTCTAGCAAGTCCAATCATGGCGGAACCTGAGTAGGTGTTTCCAATCTGGCGGACAACAAGACTGTCTTCTAGCTTCTCTGGCGGGACTTTTAGTTGTCTTCCCATTGCGATTGGGAATTTTCCATTTGGCATGTGAAAGACGAAATAGTCATAATCATCAACTGTTGTTTTTGTCTTTTTGAATAGAAGCTTTGCTCCTTCTCCAACATGCCTGAAGTAAGCTGGCTCTCCCGTGAATCTTGCTCCGTGGCTTGGGAAGTCCTCTCCCTCACGTCTCCAAAAGTCTGGAGTGTCCGTTGTAAATGAAACAGTCTCTTCAATTGTTGCAACGACATCTTTCATTCCAATTAAGAATGCTGCACCACCTGCTGCAGCGGAATATTCCAGTGCATCGCCTGGTCTTCCTTGAGCGGTATCTGACCCTATGGCCAGTCCTAGTTTGACCATCTTAGACTTTGCAAGACCCATTGTTGTTTGAATCGCTGCTGTCCCCGCTTTACAGGCAAACTCATAGTCAGCGCACGTCATTTCGTGTGAACACCCGATTGCCTCCGCTACGATAGTTCCTGTTGGTTTGACAGCATATGGGTGTGATTCTGAACCAACATAGACAGCACCAATGTCCGTTGGATCAATCTGAGCCCTCTTGACAGCATTCCTAGCTGCCTCCACTGAAATAGTAGCCACATCTTCGTCTGGTCCCGGCACAGACTTCTCAAACACACCAAGTCCTTTTCCGATTCTTGCGCTATCCTCTCCCCAGACTTCTGCAATGTCTGAGGTCTTAATGCGATAGCGTGGTACGTAAACGCCATAACCAACAATACCAACCATAGTGATCATCTCCTCAAATAAATACGTTAAATGTCGAATTCATATACGTCAGTTAGTTATTCTACGATTTTTGCTTGAACACCCTTATGAAGCTTATTGTCTCGCCTCCAAAGATAATACGACACTCACCGAATGTTCACTTTTTCCTTTGGAGGATGACGACAAATTGTGAACCAGCGATATAATAAATTGCACGATGGACAACGCGATTGTTGATTGTGCGATAGGGGTTTGTCGTAATCTTCAGATGCTGAGTGAATTAACCCTATAAGGTCACGAGAGAATGACGTTATGGTGACACACGTGTCAGACACTGCTATCAAGACTCGTATCAGAAAACTCATTGTCACAGAACCAAAGACTGTGGCTCAACTTCTTCTTGAATTGGAGCTTTCAGATGATCATGTTGTCCTTATTGGTGGTAAGCGAGTTGCTCTTGACTATCAGCTTGAGGAAAATGACAGTGTCGTTGTTCTACCTCGTATTGCTGGAGGATGAACTTCCTCGTCCGTCGAGAAACTTACTGACTGATTCTAGGTCTAAGTGTAGGTGTCTATCCTTCTTTTGAACAGTAGGCATTTGAATTTGATAAGCAATCTCATCGAGAACATCTTGGACTAGTCTTGACACCTTCTTTTTGCTCAATTCACTGAATCCATCAACATGCTCAATGATGGACTCAAGGAGCGCCTTTGAGGATCCGGAGCTATATTGAGTTGCATTCTTCGGAGTAAGTGCAATCTTCTCAGGTACTCCCATGATTTGAGCAAGTTCTCTGAATATGACCTTCCTTTGGGGTGTTCCCGCAGGACTCACTTTCCATTCTACTGGAACTGAAAGCGAAGCTGTTACGAAATGCTGATCAAGATATGGAAAGAAACCCTCTACTCCGTGAGCTGCAATGGCTCGTTCGTCACGTTCTATGTTAGCTTCATGTGTGATTGATACTTCTCTCCACAGTTGTTCTCTCAACGACTCAGTCCCTTCTTCTTCGTAGGTCTTGACGTGTTTTGCATACCCCGCGAAGAGCTCATCTGGTCCCTGACCTGATATGACGGTTGTACAACCTTCAGCAGCTGCTTTCTTTGATGCTAGATAGAATGGAAGTCCAATTTCTACATCCATCTGTCGACTTGTTTCAATCGAGTAGATGACCTCCGGAAGAGTCTCCCAAATAATATGTGAGTTCAACTCTACAGTATGAAGAGGTAATCCCAATAGGGATGCTGCGCTTGCTGCTGCAGCGTCATCATGAGCCCCAGCTGACCTTGTTGTCACAAGGTGCGTATTCTCACACTGGCTAGCTGTTAGAACAGCTGCGAGAGAACTGTCGACACCTCCAGAGAATAAAACTGCACAAGAGGTGTCGCTTCCAAGTCTTTCGAAGGATGTTAGTAATGTCTTCCTTAGTTCATCAAGGATTTCCTCTCGTGGTGCATCTGTCCTTGGGGGGTTTTCAAGAGTGGCAAATCTATCTCTAACGAGGTTTCCATCCCAGGACTGAGTTATCCCTTGTCCGGGTTCCAAGACTTGCACTGAAGTTATCCCTATGTTCCAAAGACTCTTCCTTTCTGTAGCAAATGCAAAATAGTTCTTCATTGCTCCATAATAGAGTGCTCTTGTGCCATCCAGAGTTCTGAGAAGTCTTACCCCTGTGTTGTCAATAATAACGGCAACAACACCGAATATTCCTGATATGGATTCCACATCATCTGTTTCTTCTGAGAAAATGAGATCCTCATTAATGTCAATGATTATGAGGTCATCATCAGGTCCTTGAAAAGAACGAGGTCCGAAAATCATACAATGAGTGTCATTGTGTTTCACCGTGTGATACGTTTCACATCTTCGATGCCTAATCACTTCTGACATCTTCTGAAGCGCAAGATATGAATCGAAATCTCCATTTGTGACAAGTAAACCTGCAATACCTGCCATGACGCTCAACACTAAGTCTGCACTTCATGAAGCATGACTTGCTTTACACCGGTAATTCCTTGCAGACGGTCCTCCAGCTTGCCAACTTTGACATTCAGTTGCTGAGGTGTGAAATAACATTCATAGAAACATTCGTCGGCAGCTTGACAGATTCCGCTCGTGAACAGAATATCCTCCAAACCAACTTCCATGAAGACCATTGTGAGTTCTTCTAGAAAGCTCTTGCTTAGCTTCTCAATGACGAGCTTGAGATACAACACGCTGCTACTATCAACAGGATATAGTTTGACATTTCCATCCTTGACAACGAGAATTGCTAGACCATATTGTTGACCTATTTTATCAACAAATTCCGCTGGCAGAGTGATTGTGTCGCCCTTCTCAATTTTGAGTACTCTTGCCTGCGTCATGTTACCCTTAGTCAATCTATTCTGCCTCCGGGAGTCACTTGTCATCATATCCTGTGGTGATTATATCTCTTGCGGGAGCCGCCAATAATCAGCTTCCACGACGAAACCAGCTTCGAATTTTCGCCAAAGCTTCACTCTCCGGCTTGTTCACAACCCGAAGAGCCCAATGGGTTTCCTCAGAGCTTGAATATTCAAGAAAGGCTACTTCTCCCTCAGATCGAATTCTCTCCATCTCTTGCAATCTGCCATTTAGCCAAGCTTTCCTCGAGACTGGCATTCGTGCAGTAGCCATATCAAAGAGAGCCGGATGAAGATCAAAGATAAGGGCACGTTCTTTCATATATTCAAGAACCCCCTCTTGCAGTGCTTGACTGATTTTCTCTCGGTCGGTGAAAAACGATGCTGCAACTGACATGTTTGGAAATTTCTCAGGGATATTTAGCGCGAATTTGAATGACCGATTGAACTTCGAGAGATGTGTAGCGGCATCAAGAAAAAGGATGGTTTCCGGTTTTCCTTCAAACTTGTCCTCTGAAATATCCAATTCAGACCCAGCTATCTTATCGTCCTGGTCCATTACAGACTGAATCAACTGGTCCGTAACTGGTGGAAGATCACCATCCTCAATGGTTTCTATAGATTCATAGGAGAGCGCCTCACTCCCCCAATCTTCCTCTTTCTTTCCCTTCTTCTTGTCGTCCTCCATTTTCTTGGGGCGTCTATGAGGAGGTATGTATCCTATCTCCTCAACAAGGTGTTGTAGGACCAGTGGAAGGAATAGATCATAGAGTGTTCCGCGAGTTTCTAGAATAATCAACACTGGTTTGAAAGATGCGACAGCTCCAACGAGACCTGAGTTGAAATCAGGAGATTCATCAAAGAACAACTTGAGCTTCTCTTCGGAGTACCCCCTTTTCACACGCTCAGTCCACTCTAAATAGACATCTTTGACTTCTTGCTTTCTGCGGTCCTTGACCATGCTCATGAACTTACCCAAATATCTGACTCCTCGAGACACTGCAGTTGCAGGACTAATGAACACGGTCATCATTCCCACAGCCTCTCCTGCGTACTCGCTTGCTTCTGTACTTCGGATTTTACCCATTACCTCTTCTGTGAGAGATGGAGGTCCGAGTTTCTCCACAAGGACTTCAATCATTCCTGCAAAGTTCTCAAATGAGGCATCCCCTGGACCAACTCGTTCACCGACAGGTGACGCATCTGACAACACCTCCGCGAATACATTGGGTCTCTTAATGAGCCAATTTAGAGGTATCCTCAGAGACGAAAACTCGTGCAACCATTGTCTATCCGATTCTTTTGGGCCAAAATAGAACTTTGATGAGTCAGGAAAGAGACCATCGAAAATCTCTATGAACTGGTCAAAGCCAGCTTTTGTGCTCAACCCCATCTCATCCTTTTCCATGGCATCAACAACGAACACAAGACCAGCTTCTTTGGCCTTAGCCATCTTCGACATGGTGAGCATGACTTGTTTTGGTGATAGGTAAAGAAGATCACTCTCAGCAAATGGTGCATCGTAGAAAGAGAAGATACCAAACCGCCTCCAAGCTCTCCTAGATAGTTCCGCGTTGGCGAGATGTGAGAACCACTCATAACCACGTTTGTATCTTGGAATTGAATCATCATCTATCTCTGAGTAGGACATTCGATACACCCAAGGGTCGATTCAATTCGACCCTCGGTGCTGTTTGACTCGCTGTTGAGATAAAGCTATTGTATCAACTAATCCTGTCTTACAGAGAGAACTGCAAGAACGAGAGCGACCACAATAATTCCAATAACAATCGCCCACCGCCATTCAATACCGGGATCACCACTTGAATATGGATCTATTGAAGATGACAGAATATCATGTGCTCCATTGAAACCTGGCATATTCAACATTTCACATGCATACCCTGAGTAGATGAGCTTTCCAGTACTGAGTCCAGGAATGATTCCAAAACTACCATCTTCAGACTGACAATTCAGAATGAAAGTTTCAGCTGCTGTTGCATTAATAGTCGAGAGCGTGTTGAGAATTTCCATCGCAGAGAGAGCAAAGTATGTACTAAAAAGATTAGGATCTGCGGTACCATTTGCTTCCTCAAAGCCGCCAACAGAGTCTGATTCATCATATTCCAGAACCTGGCGAGTCACTAGCCATGATTGGATGCTTCCTGCGCCGGGAACTGAGGAAACGGGATCTAAGGCGGTGTACGCCATTACAGCAGCTGCAGTCGCACTAACACTTGCTCGATCTGAGATAGGACTCAGTTTGTATGCATCACCATCTTTGCAACTCTCAATCCATTCAACAGTTGCAGTTTCATTCAAAAACCAGTCCCAAGCATTCTCAAGTGGATACAGGGTGTCAATGATTCTAATGGACATCAAGGCATAAGCTGTAGATATCAAATCGGGATATACTCCAGCTTCTGAACTGAATCCTCCTGATTCTGTCTGAGTCGTATTAATCCAGAACAGATTAGCTGTGGCATTGATATCATATGATTCTGTACCGGGAATGTCATCCTGTGCTTTCAATAGCTGCCAGAGTACAAGACCCCTATAGTTTACTTCGTTGTTGACCGGCCCGAGAAGGTATTCCATGAACCCTCCATATTTGGGATCAACATCCTCATTACCTGTTGTCCACTGTTGTGTCACTGTAAAGTCCATAACATCCTGAATCGTAACTGGCGGAGGTCTATTATCAAGAGTGCCAACCTCATTCATTATGGTAATTGCGCCAGATGTTGGAATAACTCTTGTAACTCCTTCACCTGGGATAGTATAACCCCCACGCACCGCGTCGTATCTGCTATTCGTGTATGACCTAAGAGAGTCATAACGACTTGCCGCCGCAACCGGCTGAGCTGTAGAAGCAAGCAGTATTAGAGTGAACGCGAATGCAATTGCTACGACTTTGGCCTTTTTCATGATGACATCACGGTCAATCTGAATGTCACTGAGATATCACTCAGCGCGTTGAGCATCGGAAATGGGCGCGGTTATTAACATTTCCCCACAACAAAGGATGTACTAGATAATGCACACTTGAAACTACTATGCGTATCCAATAGGTCCTCTCTGTATTTTCCGGATGTATGAATATGCCGAATCTGCTGAGATGGCACCGTGTCCTACAGCTACAGCAATCTGTTTCATGGACTCGACAACGTCCCCAGCCGCAAAGACTCCTGGGATATTGGTTGACTGTTTCGAGCAAACAAGAATCTCCCCACGTTCATTCGTTTCAACACCAAGGCTTTTTGCAAGCGTGCTCTCTGGATTAGACCCGAGAGCAATGAAGGCACCATCCACAGATAGGTTTCGTTCTTCTCCTGTCTTCACGTTTTGCAGAAGCAACTCATTGACAAGGTCATCACCCTTGATCTCCTTGACAATAGTATCCCATAGTATCTCCACACTGGAATTGAAAATATAATCCTGAACGACCTTCTCAGCCCTCAGTTCATCCCTTCTATGAATCAGATAGACTTTACCGACGACTTCTGAGAGATAAAGTGCCTCGGTGACTGCTGTGTTTCCACCACCCACAACTGCAACAGTCTTGTCGCGGAAGAGTGGTCCATCACAAGTGGCACAATACGAAACACCTCTACCAGTAAGCTGGTCTTCTCCGGGTATATTGAGGTGTTTGTGACCTCCTCCTGTCGCGATGATTATCGCTTTGGCTCTGTAGACTCCACGTCGCGTTTCTAGGAGAAATTCACCATCATCTCCTTCTCTATCTATACTCTTGACCTCTGTGATCTCCTTTATGATTGCCCCACATTTCTTGACCTGCTCTTTCATCTTGGTCGCAAGGTCCAGTCCTACGACAAATGTGTAGCCGGGATAATTCTCAATACCTGGACTTGTAGCTTGGGCTCCACCAAGGACCTTTGATTCTAAAAGCAATGTTTTGAGCCCATATCGTGCTCCGTAGATGGATGCTGTCATTCCTGCGGGGCCGCCACCAATAACAATGAGTTCCCAGTTCAAGTCCTCTGTCAATCTACTGTCTCCGTCTTTGGACCCGGTTATGTGTTCTGGTTTCTTAATTATTGCTTAATCATTCTTTCCTGTGCGGAAGGATATTCCAAGCTGTTCAAGGTCATCTGCAGTTATTTCAGTTTCAGGTCTTATCTCCCTGCGATATATTGGTTTCAACAAGTCCGATATCCTACCAAATGATACTTCTCTTATCGGGAGATTCCCTCGATTCATAAGATATGCGGCTTTTCTGAATCTCTCTGGGTCATAAGTGAAGATGTGTGCTGGACTGATTAGCAGGACTGTATCGACACTCTCTAGCCCGTCCCAAGGCCATGCAGCGTCATTGAAACCTTCTACTATCACAATATCTGCAGATCTCTCCACTTCCGCGAAGGATTCTGTCACGTGTTTTTCAAAATTCAATCTCTCATACTCTTGAACCTCTTCGAGATTGTTGACCGAGAGAATACCAGCGCCCCTCGTCAGCATTCCAACCTCTTCCTGTTTTATGATAAGCCGTTCTTCTTCCACGAACTTCTGCGCAACCAAAACCGTTGTATCTATCTCAGAAGCATCAGGACGACTGAATCGCTCCATCGTTAGTACTGAACTAGCTCCTGCTAGTCCCAATGTATTCGTTAGATTCTGCAGTGGTTTCTCTAACCTCATTGGAACAAACAAACTGTGAACTGGATTGGCTAATTCAATTGGACTCTTTGGATTCAAGACCTTCCTAACTCTCATTGCATCCATCGAGGCAAGAACACCGTTTTGCATGCAGGTCTTCGTATGCTCATGATTGAACCAGTAATTATGCCCACTCAGGGGTTTGAAGTACTCAACAGAATGACCTTCCTCTGATAGTAATCTGCTTAGTCTGATAGCAATTTGTGTCTTTCCCGAGTCGAAGCTATTCATCCCAACAAGTAGGACACGTTTGGTCATTTGATGAACCCCGTTGAAAAAGAGATGAGTGGAGCCTTGCGGCTCCAAGCTGTTTCGTTCTAGTGTTACATCATTCCGGGCATTCCGCCCATTCCACCAGGCATGCCACCCATTCCACCGGCACCCGGTGGTGGACCAGCAGAAGCTCTAGCGGCGATGACATCATCTATTCTGAGGATCATCTGTGCTGCCTCAGCAGCAGCGCGGATTGCTTGACTCTTGACTCGAGCAGGTTCAATGACCCCACCCTTCATCATGTCAGAGGACTTACCTTTTATGACGTCTACACCGAACCAGGTACCGGTCGCCTTGGAGTGGTCCTTGTTCAGGTCAGCAATGATGTCAATGGGATCATGACCACCATTCTCAGCGAGTGTCTTTGGAATGATAAGTAGAGACTCAGCGAATGCTTCGATAGCTAGCTGCTCACGGCCACCAACTTTGTTGGCATAAGCTTCCAGTCTCCGGGAAATCTCGACCTCTGTTGAGCCACCACCAGCAACATATGTTGAATCCTCTACAACGTTCCTCACAACACAGAGTGCATCGTGAAGTGCTCTGTCTGCCTCATCAACAACGTGCTCAGTTCCACCGCGAATCACGATTGATACGGCTTTTGGATCCTTGCAGTCTTTGACATAGACGAGCTTATCATCAGCAATCCTGACCTCTTCGACGATTCCAGCAGAACCCAAGTTGGTCTTATCCAACTCATCAAGACTTGTGGCTATCGTTCCACCCGTGGCTTTTGCGAGCTTTTCAAGAGTGCTCTTCTTAGCCCTGCGGATTGCCATGACTCCAGCCTTAGCTAGATAGTGTTGTGCAACATCATCAATTCCTTTCTGACAGACGAGAACGTTTGCGCCGGTTGCAACAATCTTGTCAACCATGCTTGTAAGCATTCGCTCTTCCTCATCGAGGAATGCCTTGATCTGGTCGGGACTATCGATCTTGATCTCTGCATCGAACTCGGTTTTCTGAACCTCAATTGCTGCATTGACAAGAGCAATCTTTGCTCCTTCGATTTTCCTTGGCATTGAAGCATGAACTACTTCCTTATCGATGACCATACCCTTGACGAGCTCGGTCTCAGTTAGGCTCTTGCCCTGCTTCTTGATTACCTCGATCATTTCGATGTCAGCTTTGACACCACCATCGGTCTTCTCAGCAATCTGAAGTACTGCATCAACAGCAATCTTTGCAAAGTGGTCTTTTGTACCTGAGACTGACTTGCTGTTCATCGATGTTGAAGCTATGCCGGTCAAAATCTTCTTGTCCATGCCTACCATCGATACTTCAATGTCCTTGAGTATCGCTGATGCCTTTTCGGCTGCTTTCTGATAACCGCCCACAATTATTGTAGGATGAATTTTCTTTTCCAACAAGTCCTGTGCTCTTTTCAGGAGCTCTCCAGCTATGACGACTGATGTTGTTGTGCCGTCACCGGTCTCCTGGTCCTGGCTCTTCGCCACTTCCACGAGCATCTTTGCTGCTGGGTGCTGTACATCGATCTCCTTCAGGATTGAAGCGCCATCGTTTGTGATGGTCACATCTCCCAGACTGTCCACGAGCATTTTGTCCATGCCGCGTGGGCCAAGAGTGGATTTTACAGCATCAGATATGACAATACCCGCCATGATGTTGTTGGACTGTGCGGACTTACCGCGTGTTCTTGAAGTACCCTCCTTAAGAATAAGGATGGGTGTTCCAGACAACTGTGCCATTTTGTTTTCCCCTTATGGTTTACTACACGCCATTCGTGTTCCTAGGATGGAATAGCGTATTGTTCATTATGTAAAACTGTACATGCACTTCGGCATGCACGTCTAAGAAAACTGTGCATGAACTTCGTTTTTAAAGCTTGGCAAAGGCCACCATTATTTGGTCTTCCGATGAATCATCGATGTGCAAATCTCTGACTTTCACAGGGCTTATCAGCATACAAATAATTTGATTGGATGAGGGTCTGTAATGAGCACAGATACGCATTCCACTGAGATGGAGCTTTATGGAGTAGACCCAGGGGTCATAAGGCTGATCATGATTATTGTTACAGTATTTTCTCCTCTCGGTTTCATTCCTGTGGAGAATTATGGCATGTTTGGGGTCTTCAACGTGCTGCCAGGGATATATGGGCTCTTCTGGATACTCGTAAATCCTTTCGCTTATCTTCCTTTGTGTCTGCTCAATATCCTCTATGCTCATCGATTAGTGAGATACTACCAAGCCAGAAGTTCCAGAGATAGTGTCTATCTGATCGGCCTATTGAGCATCATGCTACCCACAGTAATCATCTTGTATATTTTCGGGATGTTTGGTAGTTTTGTAATTCTCTATCCTATTCCTATGCAATTCTTAATCGGTCTGATTATTCTACACAGAATTGAAGGTCCTGAAGCCATATCCCCGTGGTCTGGTATGCGTCTGAATCTCTCTTGGTGGAAATGGCGTCAACCAAAACGAAAGGATGACTGGGACCCGTTTGCGGAAGAGAAGAAAGATAGTATAGAGTCAGAATAAGTCCTCCTCTAGCAAAGGACATAAGAATGGCACCGCGTTTTGAAAACTAATACGGGAGTGTCTAGTTCAAATGGACATCACATTCAACATTGGCGGAGAAGCCGGTCAAGGGATTGACACGATTGGGGACTTGCTTGCTCAGGTCTTCGTCCAAGCTGGTTTCTACACCTTCACGATAAAGGATTTTGAGTCAAGAATCCGAGGTGGGTATAACTTCACTCAGATTCGGGTCAGCGACGAACCTATCCACGCACCAGTAGATTATATCGATGTAATCGTTGCGCTCTCTCGAGATGCAGTTGTCGGAGTTCGTGACAAATTAGTGGAGGAGGGTGTGATCATCTTCGATGACTCAATCGAGTTTGATGATATCGAAGCATGTCATTATCCAGCCCCACTCCAAAAGATTGCCAAAGAGGTTGGTGGCAATATACGAATGATGAATGCTGCTGCCCTCGGCGCTATTCTTTCAATCATTAAATTTCCATTCAAGCTTGCTGAAGATGTTCTGAACGCAATCTTCGGAAGAAAAGGAGAGAAGGTTGTTTCTGGAAACGTTGCGGTAGCAAAAGCACTCTATGATTTGACTACTGAGAATTTTACAGGTACCTGTCGTTACAATCTTGACACATTGGAAACTGGTCCTTGCAAGGCCAAATTGTTAATCACCGGTA
>MEHG01000023.1 GCA_001940705.1 Candidatus Thorarchaeota archaeon AB_25 | reverse complement strand
AACTACAACTGTTATTCTGAAACTTTTCTGCTGACCACTGTCAGATTGGCGTTGCACAAGGGTCACATCCACAACTTCCTGTCGAAGTTCTGGAAACAGCGAGTCAACAATTTCAGGTTCTCTGATTCTATAGTTGTTTTGCAAAATATCATCGATTGAGTTGATATGCCCTTCTTTCACCAGTCTGCCGAGTTTCGTCTTAGGCACCCAGTCATCTAGCGGGTTGATGTCCTGGCGAGGTTGTCTTCGTCTTCTTTGTTGTCTACTCATTACATATCCTCTCCTACTTCTTTCCTCTCTTACCCTTCTTGCCTTTACCTCTGGCAATCAGTTTCTTTGGCTTTGGCTTCCGAGGCACGGCTCTTGGAGGCTTTACAGAGGGTTTCTCCTTCTTGGGTTTCTTTGCTTTCGGTTTCTCCACTGCTTTCTTCTTTGCAGGTGCCTTTCGTTTCGCTGGTTTCTTCAGTTTTGTGGCTGGAATATCTTCGAGAGCTTTTTTAACAGTCTTGACTTTCTTTGGAATAGTCGTTATGATTGTCTTTTTCTGTCCCAACTTACTAAACATATTTGATTTGTCACCAAAGTGGTTATAGGATGCCACTATGTGCTCGCCTGAGATTCTTGATTCATCTGGAAGAACATCTTGACTATGAGGTACATCAAGTCCTGCATCAATTACGCCTTTCAATGCTGCATAGACTCTTGAACCCTTAACTGGAGGATTTAATCCCACATCAAGGATTGCATCTTTCACACCACGATTCTTGGCTCTCAAACCAGCCAAGAAACCAGTGAGATATGCTGCAGGAACGTTGCCAGTCCCTGCGGTCCAACCATGACTTCCAAGTTCCGTTGAGATAGCGGAAGCTACTGTCGAATCACCCACAACACTGGCGTTGACTAGCTGAACTATTGTGTTTGTGTTTGTCTTTCTTACTACGAGTCTTGGACGTCTAGAGAGTAACAATCGTCTACGACGATAGTAATTGGTCTTACCCTCTCTCCTGCGTCGAAACTTGACTCTGTATGTTGGTCCCTGTGCCATTATTTGGACAGCCTCCGTTCTGATATGTAGGTTCTAAGATGACCGGTGTTACGGAATGCATTACCCTTCGCCTTTAGATACAGCTCTCTGTAGACCTTTGGAGTTATCTTCCCTTCTTCTCGAAGTTTGCGAAGCTCCTTCCGCATTGGTCGGATCTTCATCATCCATCTGTCCTTACTGCTTAGCTTGGATGTTGCTTTTCCTTTCTTCCTTCCTGGACCTGACCTCTGACCCTTTCGCTTCTGGCGAAGTTTGTACCGAGCCCGACCTCTACTGACACCATGGACTGGTTTCCTCTGGATAGCACCTTCATCAACCAGGCGTCTGATATCGTCCCTAGTAATGGCCAGACTAATCTCGTCCTCGAAATCAGGATCCATCCAGACACGGGTCTGACCGCATTTCATAACATGTGCAGCTAGTCTCTTCTGAGTGGTGAGTTTCATTACTAGTCCTCCTCCAAGTCAAGATCTGTGAAGAGGTCTTCCTCTTCAATCTCTTCGCTTCGTCCAGGGTTGAGAACTCTCAGGAGTTTCGCATCTGCTGCGGCCATGATTTCTTGTCGCTTTCTGAATCCCACAGTGGACGCAATACGAACCGCATGCACTTCTGGGTCTAGTTCTTCTAACTCTGATGCTCTGTGAACTCTGACTTCTACATACATGGATGGATGTAGGTCTCTCACAGCCTTTGGTGTACGATATCCTGAAGAAACCATAGCAATCCGCCCCTTTCGCTTCTCACGAGTAGCATTGTCGATTCCTCTGACCTTTCGCCAAGAATCACTCACACGAATCCACCGATGAGCCTGCTCATGGCGGAACTTAGGTTTGTGATTCTTTTTCTGTCTTGCAATCTTCAGAAGCCGTTGGTCTGTATTCTGCACTCTTAGTGGTACTTCGACCTTAGTCTTCTTCTTCTTGGGAGCAGCTTTCTTTGGTTTCTTTTTCGGCTCCGCCTTCTTTTTCTTAGGCTTTGCTTCTTCAGTTTTCTTTGGTTTCTCTTTCTTAGGAGCGGCTTTCTTCTTTGGAGGAGCAGCATCAGGAAGCAATCCCTGTGCGGCCTTTATCAGCTTTGCAGCACCCCTCTCACTGAGACCCTCTACCTTTTCGGCGAGCTTGTCTGCCTGTGCGCGGGACATTTTCAGCACTGTCTTGATGCCAGCTGCTCTCAGCTTATCCTCTAGCTTTGGACCCACGCCGGGCAAGTCTTTCAGTTCGGGCTTTTTTGACATATCATTGCCTCTCCTATACTATTGACTTTGTTTCCTCGCCTTTCCTCTTCCTGATGACATAGATTCCGTCAAGGAAGACTCTGCGATCTTTGTCACGAATCTTGCAAGCCTGTTGGATATTGGCTGCACTCTGTGACACATGTTCAATATCGATTCCACTGATGAAGACTTCATCTTCAGTGGTTCTCACTTCGACATCACCAATCAGACGAGCTGTCCTGACACCACGCTCTCCGATGAAGTTCTTGATAATCACGGTCTTATCCTGTATTTCCACCGTGATTGGGAAGTGACTGAACACGATTTTCAATTCATACTCATAGCCATGCTGTACACCCTTGAGCATGTTACGAACATGTGCTATGACAGTCCCAACAAGAGCTCTGGACTTCTTCCTATTGATGTGAGTAGTTACAACTAACTCATTACCCTCAGTTTTAATCTGAGTCTGTGGCTCTGGGAATGTTCGTTCCAGTGAACCTTTTGGACCATTAACTGTGACTGTCCTGTCCTCTAGAGAAACCTGACACTCACTGGGAATCTCAATCCGTTGTTCATAGACTGCTTCTTCAGACATTTGTCAGATCTCCTCAATACACATATGCTAGCAATCTTCCGCCAATCCCGCGTGTCTTAGCATCCTGATGAGTCATCACACCCTCCGGCGTTGTGACAATCAGAATCCCATAGTTGTAGGCTGGAAGGAAACGTTTCTCAAATTTCTCGAAACCATCTCGTCGAACAGGGAATCTTGGCTTGATTACACCACACTTGTTTGTACGGCCCATGAGTTGAATGCGGAATCTTCCCGCTTTTCCATCATCAATCCGTTCAAACTCTCCGATGTACCCCTTCGATTGCATGACCTGCAATACTTTTTCTATCAGGCGTGATGCTGGAGCAATAACCACTTCGGGTTTGCCCACTATCTCACTGTTGTAGATGTTTGACATCGCATCAGCCAATGGGTCTAGTAGTGTCATTTTCTGTGTAACCTCCTCACTGGTACTTGCGGAAACCTAGTTTCACCGCAGTCTCTCTGAAGCATCGTCGGCACATGTTCAAGCTATATGATCTGATTATGGCTTGGTGTGTACCACAGCGAACGCATCTTCTGTTCCCTTTGCCACTTTTCTTGCTTCTTTTAGTCCGTTCTTTCTTTGCGCTCATCATTGATCACCTCAGAACAGGTATGTCCGCTCACGCTCCTTCTCGAGTATCTCGATTCCGAACTTGTTCTTGACGAAGACCATGCTCTCTTCTGGAGTCAGGCGATGCCTGTATGGAACCTTCGTCTTCTTTCTCCGTCTGCGCTTCACTCTGAAGCCAGGTCGTTCAATACATACCGTGATGTTCATACCCTGGATTCCAAGTTGAGGGTCGTATTTCACATCGGGTATGTCAATATGCTCTCCAATACCAAAAGCAAAGTTACCATCAAGATCCCAGTTTTTGATTAGCAGAATATCATCCTTTGCCTTTAGGGCTCTAGCAAGAAAATTCTCCGCCTTCTTATGCCTTAGAGTAACTCGAACTGCAATTGGTTCTCGTTTGCGAATGCCGAAATCACGAACCGTTTGACGTGCCTTTGATTGAGTTGGAGTTTGTCCTGTCAGTTGTTCAAGAATGGTTGCAGCTCTACTGAGAGGTTCGCCACCCCCTGTACAGATGTCTATGACAACCTTAGCAATGTATGGTTCTCTCATTGGATATGCTTTCCAATCCTCAACGAAGACTTGTTCATTCTCGACGCTCACTCAGCACTACCTCCTTCGGCTTCCAGAGTTACCTCTGATTTCGTCTTGCCTACGACAAAGACGTATTCAAGAGCTGTCTGGAACCTGTTACCGTCAGGGTCCTGCAATGTAACCGTACTGGCGTGTGTCCCGTGTCGTTTCTCAATCTCGACAATTTTTCCCTCAATTCCCACGTTCTTGCCCCGTGAGACTACGGCGTATGCTCCATTAGCGAGATTGATAGTCTTCATAAGTTTCTGTTTAGGTATGCCCACCTTTAGGGTGTCAAGAGTATGATAATCTACAGATTTCTCTCCCTCTGGAAGTAACAGAGTTCTTCCGTCATGAAGACCTAGTTGGACTTTGCCGCCCTTGACCACAGTCTTGGTTTCAATCCGGCACAGTTTGTATTTCGCTTCTGCGTCACCAATGCTGATTAATTTCAATCCGCCCCGTATTTTGGGGAGGAGTCTAAAGCGCTCTTCCGAGGTTGTGATTTCTAATACATCCATGAGTCCAACTGGAAATCGTCCATCTTTTCGAATGACGCCATCAACTCTAACTTGACCGCTGGAGAGTATTGCTTTCACTTCACGCATATTCTCTGCGTATCCAAGAATCTCTCTCAGAATCACAGCAAGTGTGAGGCAGTGCTCTTTGGGATGTGGACCTGGTATCACCCGTGTGGTGAACTTGGCCTCTTTCCTCTTGATTGGCCAGTGTCTCGGTGCTGGCAGCCGTTTCAGGTGCTTCCTTTGACCTCTTCTTGCCATTATTCCTCACTCTCCACGATTTTCATTACTTTGCCTTCTATGAGCGTCTTCCTCTCTTCATCCAACTCCAATTTTACAAGCATGAGGTTTGATGGATGAATTGGAACATGGGCTTCTTTTCCATCTGCTTTGGTGATTGTGGTATTGTCAAGATAGACTACTCCCTTCTTGTAGCTGACATTGGTGACCTTGCCTTCTGTTTCACGAAATTGGCCTCTCATGATTCTAACAAGATCTCCCTTCTTGATTACAAGCGAGCGCAGACCATATTCTTCCTGAAGGAACTCATCAAGTCGGCACTTGAGCAAATTCTTTCGTTCATGTATAGATGCATTACGTATTCGCCGGCGTTGTTTCCTTGGTGATTTTGAGCTAGGTTTCTTTACCATCATCCACACCCTCACACAATCTTAGACGCAATAGCAGCTACTCTAGGCCACTTCAGAGTGACCTCTCTTGCCATAGGCCCTCTCAGTTCAGAACCCTGTGGCTCACCACCTGGTTTTACTAGGACTGCTGCGTTATCCTCGAACTGCATCCAGGTACCATCAGGTCTTCTGAATGGTTTTCTCTGTCGTACAATGATTGCTTGGAGAACCTGTTTGCGCAGTTCTTGCTTACCCTTTGTGACTGATACATTGACCAAGTCCCCAACTCCTGCCTTTCCCAGCTTTCTCAGTTTGCCTTTGTATCCAAAGACAGTGATCAGCCTGAGTTCTTTAGCTCCGGAGTTATCAGCGCACATGATCTTGGCACCAATTGGGAGACCTCGAGCAATTCGAGGGATGAACTTTCTAATTCCTCTTCCAACTTTTCTTGACACAAACTACTCCTCCTTTGCTCCTTCCTCTGCAGGGGTGACAGCCACTACTACACGTGAAACATTCTTGCTTAGCGGACGGCATTCTACCACCTTGATAGTGTCACCTACATTCGCCTCGATACATGGAGGCAGGTGTGCTAGCTTTCTTGATCTACGACGTTCGTATCGTGAATATTTCTTGATTAGACTGAGATAGTCTGTCTGAAAGACGACTGTTTTGTACATCTTAGTACTAGTGACGATTCCCTCCATAACACGACCCCTTACCGAGAGATTACCATGAAATGGACAATTCTTGTCGTCACAAATCTTCTCAGGAGGTTCTATGTTTGGGATGCCAATATTGCGGACTTTACTCTTAGTTTCAGCCATAATCACCAGCTCCTATTGAGGCGCTTCTTCATCCTGTCCTCTGGTCTTCCCCTAAGCAATCCTCCATCGATTCGGACAACTGTATCATCGGGGAGAGTCATGTCAAAGACACAGATACCCTTAGGAACAGATATTGTCCCTCTCTCTGTACTAATCTGAATCATCTCTTTGGACTCGCTTAGTATGACTCCTTTTTTGCACACATGATTGGGGTCTTTTGATTCAACAATATGTGTTGATAGACCCACAAGCTCATGCCTGACTATATTCTGAGGAGTGAGTTTCATTCTGATTCCTCCATCTCCCCTTCATGCTGAATGGTGAGGATTCTGGAAATTGCCTTCCTCACATTGTGAATCCTGTACGGATTCTCAGTACCACCACCAGTAGCTGATTCAACTCTGATAGAGGCCATCTCTTTGTACAGCTCTTCCAGCTTCTTTTGACGCTCTGCAGGTGTGAGTTTCCTAATTTCCTTAGCATTAAGTCCAGGCACTACTCTGCACCTCCCTCGTCTAAGGAATCTAATTCTTTGAGGTCATCCAGTATTGCCTCTTCCGCTGACTCCTCAGGCTCATCTTCAGCTTTCGGCTTCTCTTCCTTGGTGGCTTCTTCCTTCTCTGGTTCGGGTGGAGTTTCCTCCTTCACCTCAAGGGGTTCATCAACGAGCTCGAGTCCATCAAGCTCTTCCAGTTCACGGAGTTCGTCAATGTCGGTGATTCCTTCGAGAGTGTCCCCAACGACCTCAGCCTCTTCAATTGCCACCTCTTCATCAGGCCTCTTGACGAGCTCTATCTCTTCCTTCTTCCTCGGCTTTGGTGGTTTGATGTGAATTACTCCGGGAAGCTTGGAGTCTGGTTTCATAATACGGACCGTTATACCAATAACACCCGGTTTCAGGACTGCCAAGTCATTTGCATGATCCACAAAGACATCTGCGGGTTCTCCAGTCTTTGCTATTGTTCCCTGCTTGAATTTCTGATATCGGGCTCTTCTGCTCGAAAGTTTGCCCTTCACTATTATCTCACAGCCTACTGCTCCAGCTCTCATCACACGTCTGAGGATCCAATAGGCCATCCTTCGAAAGCGAACGCCTCTCTCTAGTTGTCTGGCTAATCTAGATGCCATTACAGCTGCATCCAACCAGGGATTCTCTATCTCGCTCACCTCAAGTTGGACGTTCTCTATTCCAAACTCATTCTCTAGAATGTAAGTCAGTTCTCTGATTTTTGCACCACGCCGACCAATCACAACACCTGGCCTGGATGCATGAATCACAACCTCTGTCTTCATGGGCATCTTTCTTATCTCAACACCACCATATCCAGCAGCATTGAGCTCCCTAGCTAGGAACTCATCGATTGCTAGTTTACGGGAGTTTTGTTCTATGAAGTACTTGACAGCTGACAATTATCCCACCTCTTCCAATACAATCTCCACATGGGATGTGTTCTCGTTGTATGGGGTACTTCGACCGAATGCTCGTTCGATGAATTTCTTGTAGGTTCGGCCCCGCTGGGTTGCAGCATGGGCAATCCTGAGGCGGTCAATGTCAAGGCCCTTGCTATCCGCATTTGCCTCTGCATTCTTCAAGACCTTCAGGATGTTTTCTGAGGCTTTTACAGGGTGACCACCCGCTGGCCATTTCTTCATTCCAGAATGATGTCCGCGCTTCTTCCTATGGCGCCTAAAGGGGATCCAGGCTTTTTCTTCGATTACTAGTTCTAGAAGATCGATTGCCTTGTCCAGCATCATTCCCTTAATGTGATTGCAGACCTCTCTACATTGTTTCGGGGAAACCCGCATATTCCTTCCACTGGCTATGGCTGTCCTATCCGGGTCAATGCCTATGATTGAATATCCATATGATGGCATTATGCCTCACTTCCGCTGTGGGACTTCAACTTGCTTACTCTGTAAGCTGTAAAGTCATCATTCCGCTCTCGCAACCACTTCCGACTTCCGGCACACGTATACAGACTGTTCTCGCGAGCAGAACTAGATGTCTGCACTGCTTCCTTCTGTTCGGAAACGGCTGACTCTGTTGAGCAGCATTCCGGTTTCGGAAGAGATTAGCATTTAAACATTGTCACTTGTCCGATTTCAAGCTACTAGAATTAGGGATTGTTTCCGAACTCTGCGGTGACACGCCTGAGGATTGGGGTTTTCACTGATTGCTTCACAAAGTCGACTCCTGCCTCAGTCAAAGTCCCCTTCACAAAGTGAACTCCTGCAGAACGTATGTAGACAAGTCCTTTGCTCTTGAGTTTCTGAAGACTACCTAGGACAATCTGCGTAAGCTCGTCCTCAGTAACATCCAATCCGCCACCTGGTACTTGTAGGGTTTCTGACATCTTGAGGATATTGCGCATAGAACTAATTTGGCGACGGTTGCTGTCATATGGATTAGAATACATCCAGAGTAGAACTATGAGGTCCACTACATCGAGACCTATGTCTGGATTTTGTTCCAGAGTCTTCTTGGCCACGAGTTCTACTATAGGCATGATTCTCATATCCCTGTGCACTTGAGCCCTATTCAACTAATCGAAACTTTCACGCTAAACTGACATAGCCGCTTTTTGGTTCAAAGATTTCCCCTTTTTGCATGAGCTTCTCAAGTGATGACTCTACAGATTTCTCCGAGATTCCCTGCTCGCCAAACTTCGTGATGATGTCAAAGACCTTTACCATCTTCTTAGAACCCTGTAGAAGAGCAAGAATCTCAACCGTGACATCCTTACTCGCTGATTCATTTGACTTAGTCAGATCATCGGTCACAACAAGCTGCACTGACCAAGGTCTCGGGAATATCAAGGTCCCATTATTTGAGAGACCCTCCAGTTGACCTTCGACCCATTTCCATTCCAGTTCATACTCTGAACATAATTCTTCTATTCTATCGAGAGAGCATGCTCCCTTTTTGGCTTCTCTATGGAGAAGTTCCATGAGTCGTTTCCTCTTTCCTGGTTGTTTAACCGCCTCATCTTTACTAGAAATCTCTTCAGCACTCACTCGCTCCTTGGGCAGAAGTGCCAATACTCGCTCTCTTGACTTCTCAACTGCTTTCTCAAATTCATCTCCCCCTCGTGATGCATTGAACTCCTTCACTGCTGCTGACGCCATATCAGGTGTGTTAAAGAGAGCCGACGCTGCTTTTGAAATGTCAATGATAGTGCCGCAGTAACTACACCTTCTCCGTTTCTGACCAACGGGTGCATTGGTAAAGTTACGGCACTTGGAGCACATGAACACTAAGAATGGCTTCAATGATGATACACCTACTGCTACAGAGTCATGTTGGACAGTATATAATCGTCGCTCTCTTGGTTCAGATGAATATCGTTATATCTCCTTTAGCTTGCGGGTGGATTTGGAGAATCCTGCGATGGCGAAGAAAGCAAAGGCAATTGTTATCGACCCCAATCTCTGCAAGGGTTGTCACATTTGCATCTCCGTCTGTCCGCATGGGGTCTTAGAAAAATCTGAAGTCGTTGACAATCGAGGATTCTTTCTTCCCAAGGTCGTCGATCTTGAGGCCTGTAAAGTCTGCCAGTTGTGTGAGATGGAATGTCCTGACTTTGCTATCTCGGTTGCATCCCTCGAATAATAAGATATCACTACTAAGTGAGTCCTATCACTCATTGTTTCCGAGAGAATCAATCTTCTACGAGTTCTAATAATACAATCAAACATATATTGTTGGACTCTTCTTCAGAGTGTCCGCGTGATATGTTGGTGTATACAGTGTCAAATCCAGAAATTCGTGCGTTGCTAGAACTACGAACACAGCTTGGTGAAGAATTGGACCGACTGAAGGAGAGGATCGAGCAACTTGAAGAATTCATCCAAGCCTTGGATTCAACAATCAGTCAAGGCAGCTTCACAACTGCAGATGTGGCGATGGAAGCCGCTGCTAGAACTCCTGAAATGACTCCCACAGAAGCATTAGCTGCCACCGGTGAACCTCGAAACATTGTAGTGCTGAACAAGTCTGGTGACTTGGAACTAGCAACCATTGAGGTCATCGAACAGAATTTGCGGGTTGTTCCCGCTGACCATGCAGTATACAACATCACCCGCGGGGCATTTGCAAGATTCTTTGTCCAAGATATACTGGGCAAGTTCCAACAGGAAGACCGCCATCGTGTTGAGAATGGTGAGATTGAGTGGGCGGACACGTTTGAATTCGAAATCAAATCTGATGACAAGATTCTCGACGAGATTGTTGTCAAAAATTTCGGTGATGAATCCAGATTAGAAGAAATTCAAAGAACCCTTCGATGGACATTGGAAAAAATATACCGTGCAAGATAAAACATAGACATTGGCGCGAACAACACTCACCTCGTCTTCTATTGCAAAAGAGTCATATACTCTGTACCTAACTCTGAGTTTTAAGCGACTGTTTGTTCAAGATAGATCTTGGAGCGGAGGCAATGGTCACACACTTTGACGATGAGCACTTGGCTGTGAGCCCACAAATAATCGTCAAGGTAGTACGGGACGCTCATGAATTTTTCAAAGAAAACAAAATCGATGAACGGTATGAGAACATGGCGCTTGATCTTATACGTAGATTTGTTTCGAAAGAAGGCGTTCCTCGAGAGGTTGACCCCTTCTTTGGAGCTGCACTTTACATGGTAACGCGACACCCGTGGAGTCATCCCAACCCCCTCACCAAAACAGAATTCGCCAGCAAGCTCAGGATGAAAGAATCAAGTCTTGAGTGGTACACTGAGAGCCTCGTTGAAAAACTAGGGTTCGCGACACTGCATGACAACGCGCACTTACCTTTCTTCATGGATCCTCAAGGAACCATCGCAAGTGTTGTCGACTCTGTTGTTGGTGCCAGTGTGGGTGAGGTCGTCGTACGTGGTATCGTCACCGGCAGTCCTCCCTCATACTCGAAACTTGCTGAGAATATAGTTGATAGACTCTGCAATGTTGTAAAAATCATACCGAGTATTTTCGACCAGGATATCCACAATCTTGTACGGCGTAAGATTGAGGAAGAGAGTAAGAAACTGAGTGATCAGCTCTCTGGTCAGTAGCAGATTGTTTAGGAGTTCTCTGGTTGTAGAGTCACCTCTTCAACAAATCGTCTACCTGCAACAACTTGGTCTATTGAGTGAATCACCGCTCCAGCTTGCTCTAGGGTTTCCTTGATCGAGTCATAGCTGAGGTCGTCACCCTCCAGTGTTATAGTAATACTTTCAGTATTCTGGTCTACCTCTTTTAGTGAGATGTTCAGCCCACTGACACGCTCATCACGTGAGAGCATCAAAGCAAGGTCAGTAAGACGCGGGCTGTGAGGTTTCAGCACATCAAGAACTATTCTCCGAATGCCATGAGGCAATAATTCATTCTCCATTCATGACCCGTAGGTCGTGTTCATCTGAAGTGTCTTCTAGCAAAGAACAGTTAAACCTTACTACGAAGGAAGCGCGCCATCTTCAATGAGATTCTTCCCCATTTTCTGCACGGAAGTTACAATGATGGTGAAATTCTGCATCAGCTCCCCAAGGCTTATATCACCTCTAAGAGATTTCTATGAAGAGCCTACTTCTATGTAGGTTTCGCCGGGATACTAAGGTTGGGACGCCGCCTTGAAGCAAGAGAAACTGACAAGACACAAGGACAGTATATCTGATTCCAAGATGACACCTCGAAAATCAAAGACTGCCAAAAAGGAATCAGTTCGTAATATTGACATCAACGTTGCAGATTTCAAAGGTCATCCACTGTATTCGCTCCTCATCGAAACTGCGAAGAGCAATCCACTCTTTGCAGGGAATGCAGGATATGCCCAGAACTATATTTTACCAAAGAAACCAAACATCAGCGCCAAAGAACTAGCAAGTAAGCTTTCAATCACCGTGGGCGAAGCCCTCGCCATTCTCGATTCACGTGAGACCGAGTAATCACTTTGGTGTACACACATCTGCACTTTTATACAAAACTAGACCGAGTCAGGTTGGATTGAAATCCAATGAGTGAGAGCACAGGATTCCGCGATGCCAGATATGCTCAAGCAGTAGTGAAGGAGATTGAGACTCTATACCAAGGGACCGAGATTAGGATAGTCCATGTATGTGGAACCCATGAGGACACAATAAGTCAGCATGGAATTCGTTCTCTGCTACCCCCCTCACTCAAACTAGTGGCTGGACCAGGTTGTCCTGTCTGTGTTAGTGCTGCAGAAGATGTTGACCTGGCAATTGAACTCGCCAGACAAGGTCACATCATCACAACCTTCGGTGACATGATTCGCGTTCCATCAACGGACTCTTCATTGGCAAAAGAACGCACAGGTGGAGCAGATGTCCGATTAGTCTATGGTGCAGGTGAAGCTGTTTCGATTGCTCGTGACATTCCTGACAAGGAAGTTGTATTCATTGGCGTCGGCTTCGAAACGACCGCTCCAACTATCGCTCTTGAATTATTAGGATCCCCCCCAGCAAATTTCTCTATATTGACATCTCTAAAGGTGATTCCTCCTGCAATGGATATTCTTGTGAATATCGAAGGGTTCGGAGTTGATGGTTTCATTACTCCCGGACATGTGGCAACAATAGTTGGTTCAAACGCCTTTCAGCCATTTGCAGAGAAGACTGGAGTCCCGTGCGTTGCAGCCGGTTTCGAGCCTCTAGATGTTTTGGAATCAATACGTATGATCCTGAAGCAAATCCAAGAGGGGCGTGCTGATTCTGAAAATGAATACACTCGGGTTGTCAAACCTGAGGGCAATCCAGCTGCGCAAAAAGTACTGGCTCAAGCCTTCCGGCTTGATGATGCACCTTGGAGAGGACTCGGAATCATAAAGAAGTCTGGTTATTACATTAGTGAGGAATATGCTGAGCATGATGCTCGGCTCCGTTTTGAATTTCCTAAAATTGAATCAGTCGATATACTACCTGGATGTAGATGTCATGAAGTGATCCTTGGAATGGTCGACCCAGTGGATTGCTCGCTCTTTGGAAAACGCTGCACTCCCGAGAATCCCTATGGTCCCTGTATGGTTGGACATGAAGGAACTTGTAGGATCAGACACGAATATTCAATGGATTAGCGACCACGTTTCTTGGAGTACTTTCTCTCGGCGTTCTTGAGGTCTTTTTGAGTGTTGAAGTTCACAAAAGTATCTAGGTCTTGGTCAAACTGCTTGAGAGATTCAGTTGAAACAAAGAGTACGTTCTGAAGTGCATCAAGCATATCGCTCATCTTGTGATGTCCCTTTTCCATGACCTTGAGACCGTGATAATACGCATGTTCTGCAAGGTAGACTGAATGAAGTGGTTCGATATACCCTGATGGCCATGAGGGCACGACCGCTCCATGCCCTAAACTCATTCGAACCATCATCTGTAATAGTTCAACACTAGCAAGAGGTGTATCAACGGGTAGGAGTAAGGTATGCGCTGTGAGAGTGTATTCAAAAGCGGTTAGTGCTCCAGCAAGTGCGCACTTGACATCACTTGGTGGATCCACAACTATTCTGACATCTTGAACAAACTCGCGCTGCTGGGCTTCTTGTGCTTCATCAGATACAACGACCATGATCTCGGATGATAATTTCTTCGCGATGTTGATCATATGTGTAATGAGGGGTTTGCCCTGAAAGTCAGCTAGCGCCTTCTCTGAGCCAAATCTCTTAGAGTTTCCTCCTGCTAGAATTGCAACCGTTACTTTTTCCATGATTTTGCCCCTGCTTTACCGGCTCTTGGTTCGTTAATGAGACCTACTACTGGGACTCTTCATGCACGGAGAGATATTCTTCAATCATCGCAGATATCTGTCCATCTGTGTAATGCTGTGACGAGATTGCACCACTGGCACATGTTGATGTGCATGTCCCACATCCCTTGCATAACGCTGGGTTCACCTCTGCGTGGTTTCGCTCGTTCAGGGTTACTGCATTGTAAGGACAAACTGAGATACACACTTGGCAACCTGCACACTTGTCCTCGTCAACAACAGAGTAGTATGGTTCAACGCTGATTTTGCCTTTTCCCATGAGTGCCATTGCTCCAGAGGCTGCAGCCTTTGCCTGAGCTACTGTGTCAGGAATGTCCTTCGGTCCCTGAGCCATACCCGCGACAAATATTCCGTCATTGAATGAGTCAACAGGTCTTAGCTTTGGATGTGCTTCAAGCAAGAAACCATCAGGTGACAGACTTAGGTTCAAAGCATGTGCGACCTTCTTGGTTGATTCAGGTGCGACCACGCCAGTTGATAGTACTACTAGACCAACATCATCAAGCTCTATCGGCTTACCAAGAAGGGTGTCCTCTCCTCTTACAGTGAGAACATTGGTCTCGTCATCTTGGGTTATTTCTCCAACGCGACCACGGATGAATGTGACTCCAGCCTGGGCTGTACTCTCATAAAACTCCTCATAGCCCTTCCCGAATGTACGTAGGTCTATGTAGAAAATGTAGACTTTCATGTCGGTCTTATCAACTATCATTCGAGCCTGCTTGATTGCGGTCATACAACAGATTCGTGAGCAATATTTGTTGGTGAGTTCATCTCGACTACCAACACACTGGATATAGACAATCTTGTTTGGTTTTTTGAGATCCGATGGTCGAACGATATGACCCTGTGTTGGACCTGCAGAGTTGAGCATTCGCTCTACTTCGCCTAGGTTGACAACGTTCGGGTACCGACCATATCCATATTCTTGCTTTTCAGTAGCGTCAAAAAGCTCGAACCCTGTAGACACGATAATGGTCCCAACCTCGATTTCGATGATATTCTCATGATCATCATAGTTGATTGCTTCAGCCTCGCAGACCACCTTACACTTTCCACATCGAACCGCATCCACTCCAAGACAGTTTTCCATGTCTAGAAGATAGGATGATGGAACCGCCTGAGCAAATGGAATGTAGATGGCTTTTCTATATGAGAGGTATGCCTCGAACTCTGCTGGTATATCCACTGGGCAGATGTCTGAGCAGTCTCCACACGATGTGCACTTTTCGATGTCAACGTACCTGGGTTTCTGTTTAATCTTGACCTGGAAGTTCCCAACAAAACCATCGACCTGCTCGACCTCAGCCATTGTCAATAGGGTGATGTTCTCATGATTGCTAACCTCTGCCATTCTTGGTGTCAGGATACAGCTTGAACAGTCCAGTGTGGGGAATGTCTTGTCCCATCTGCTCATCTTACCTCCAACACTAGGTTCTCTCTCAACGAGGTAGACCTTGAATCCCGCATTTGCTAGGTCCAATGCGGCTGAGATTCCAGCTATACCAGCTCCAATGACCAACGATGACTTCTTTATCGAAACCTCTGGCTCAACTAGAGGTTCAAGGAGTCGTGCTCTAGCAATGGCCATTTTGACAAGATCGATTGCCTTCTCAGTGGCTGCCGCAGGATCGTCGGCGTGAATCCAACTCACATGTTCCCTGATGTTTGCAATCTCAAGCAGGTAGGGATTCAGACCAGTTTCACGGAGCACCTGTCGAAAGGTCGGCTCATGCATTCTCGGTGAGCAGGACGCAATCACAATGCCATTCAGATTGTGTTTCTTGATACTGTCCTTGATGGTCTGTTGTCCAGGTTTGGAACAGACGTATTTGTAGTCAGACACATGCTTAACATCTGGAAGATCTTGAACCGCTATCGAGATCTGTTCTATGTCGACTACACCAGCAATGTTACTTCCACAATGGCAGAGAAAAACACCAATTCGTCTATCAGGCATCTATGTGACCTCTTCCAACGAAGGTCCAAACCTTCATCGGACAACTCGCGCGGTCGATTGACGGTAATAAAGTGTTTCGGGAGTAGGCAGTTCATGGACTTGATGCTACTGAATCGCCCATATCAACCTCAGTTTCTTCAGAGGTCTCTTCACTCTTTGGAAGGTCAAGATTTATTCTGTGTTCAGCCAGTAGTAGGTCAGTATCTGGATGTCCCATTGCTATGGCCAGGAGCTCAGTATAATAGAAGACTGGGAACTTGAAATCAGTACCGAAGATTCTGTTAGCCACACGCTGTCCAGACTCAAAGGTTATGAAACATGTGGGACAGAACACGACGATTGCATCAGGTTCCACCATAGACATACTTGTCATCTTCTCTCTGAGTACTGCATATGATGTAACTGAGTTCGTCTTTCTGACGCCGGCTCCACAACACATGGTCTTGTCCATATACTCCAATGGTTCCATCCCAAGAGCCTCACACAACGAGTCAAGTTTTACAGGAACTTCCGCATCATCAACATGAAGGATACGCTCAGGTCTTAAGAGGTGACAACCTGTATGAGTAACCACCTTTATTGGAACTGGACGAGTAACCTTTGAAGATAGGGTTTCAACTCCAATCTCATCGAACAGAAGTTGGTGCATGTGAATTATAGTCGAGGTTCCTTTGTATTCTAAGCCAAGGTCCTTCAGAATCTCGTTCACCTTGTCCTTTCTATCTGCTTTCTCGTCGAGCTCATGTTTAGCGAGAGACAAAGACTCATGACAGCCTGCACATGCGGTTAGAACGTCGAGTCCTTCCGCTTCTGCAAGAGCAATGTTTCGGGCTGCGAAGGTCAACCAAGTGTCGTCAGACATGGCACGCACTGCATTAGGTTCCGGACAGCATGTGAATGGCAGGTCAACCAGCTCAATATCAAACTCGGGGGCTACCATCCTGATTGACTTCTCTGCGAACTGGAGACGATAGGCCATCGTACAACCTATGAAAAATGCATACTTCATTCAGCAGCCTCCTCTAATGCTGTTTTGTTAATCTCTAGGACCTCAGCTGCTCCAGTTGCATTGAACAACTTCTGAACGTCTTTTGGATCTGCTTTAGGTAAATCTGGCAGTCCCAATTCAGCTCGTTTCTTCTCAGACCTACTTGAGATGGGTGATAGACAACCATCTTCCATCAAGGACTCTGCTGATTCAATGACATCTGATGGGGCTTTTCCTTCTCTTGCAGAGATGTTCTTGATCTCCATCAGAATCTCTGCCAGTGACACATTCATTGGACATCTCTGGTCACACATGAGGCAATATGCGCACAGCCACTCATTACCCTCTCTTGGGACTTCTCCTTTCGTTATGATAGAATCAACTGATAATCTGGGGTTGAGCTCAGGTGCCACTCTAAAGACAGGACAGGATGAGCTACATATCCCACATTGGAAACATGGCCGTGCCCTTTCTTTGAGCTCTTCCAGTTTATTGTTCAGAATGTCGTCCGCCATGCCAATCACTTTTTCTTCTTCGTTGCCTTCTTCTTGCTAGCACTTTTCTTGGTTTTGCTAGGTTTTGCTTTAGGCTTGGCTTTTGATTTCGATTTGGTAGTTGATTTTGCCTTAGACGGTTTTTTGGTTAGTGTAATGGTCTGCTTCTTTGGTTTGGGTTTTGCCTTCCTGGAGGTCTTCACAACATCTGACAACTCTGTCATGATAGTTTGCCATTTCTTACCCTCACCCGCAGATACCCACTCTACTCTGAATCGTTCATCCTCAACATTGTTCCTCTTCATCCATCCCCTTATTCTTGGTTCGCGTTTTGCCATCCAATGGTTACCTGTCTGGAAGTGACAGTCTGCTGGTATATGGCATCCAGAATAGAGAACTGCTCCTGCTCCAAGGTCAAATGCCTTCTGAACAAACTTTGTTGAGTATCTTCCTGAGCACATAGCTCGAATGACTCTGGCATTGGTTGGATACTGCATTCTTGATATGCCAGCTAAATCCGACCCCCTGTACGAACAGAATGCACACGCAAAAGCAACAATCTTGTTTCCTGGGTCCTCTTGTAGTGCAATCTCAATCTGTGCTTCAATCTGCTCATTCGTGAAGTTCGGCATATAGATTGCATCCTGCGGACAGTCTCCCGCGCATGTCCCGCAGGCTTGGCAGAGAGCCCCCATGACGGTGTATTTACCTGTACCATCCTGTGAAATGGCTCCATACGGGCAACGTGTTACACATGTACCACACCTGTTACAGATGTCCTGCATTATCTTAGCACTGAGTGCCTCAATGGGGAACCTGCCCTTATGAAGAATGATGGCAGCTCTGCCAGCAGCAGCACTTGCCTGAATGACAGAGTCTCTAATATCCTTAGGACTCTCTGCTCCTCCACAGATGAAGACCCCTGCTGAGCTTGTATCAACTGGCTTTAGTTTTGGATGGGCCTCGATATAGAATGAGTCACTCGTACAAGAGATTGGAATTGGGAAGTTACCAGCTGCTCCATCAGCACCCATCGAAAGAATGACCATATCAAAGTCTTCCATGAGGAGTTTGTTGTGAGTTGTGTCCTCTACGCTAATTCTAAGATCCTTTGTCTTGGGATATTGTTGAATCTCTCCGACTCGACCTCTGATGAATTTCACACCTTCTTCTCTAGCTTTCTTGTACTGATCTTCGAAATACTTCCCATGCATTCTCAAGTCTTGATAGAAGATGGAAACCTCGGTGTCGGGATAATGTTCTTTGATCAGGAGTGCACACTTGACAGATTCAGCGCAACAGAAATTCGAACATCCTGATCGGGTACTGATATTCCGTGAACCAACACATTGAACAATTGCCACTGACTTGGGTTTTGTCAGATCCGACGGTTTCACAAGAGCCCCCTCAGTTGGACCTGCTGCATTGATGAGCCGTTCGAACTCCAATGTTGTGATCACATTGGGATATCTTCCCCATCCCAGACGAGGAATATTACTCGGATTTGCGGGATTGAATCCTGTTGCAAGGATGATGACCCCAACATCAAGATCAATATACGTTTCCCGATCGGAGGGCACAATCGCCTTCTGTTCACAACGATCTATGCATTTGCCACATCGAATCAAGTCCATACCCAGACATGCCTCAGGGTCGATGAAGTAGGATGATGGTACTGCCTGCGGGAATGGGATTTGAATCGCTTTTTGCCAAGTTAGGTTCTGGTCTGTTCGACTAGGGACATCCACCGGACAGACCTCTACGCAGTCTCCGCATGAAGTACAGGTATCGATATCCACATACCTTGCACGTTGTTTCACTCTGACTTCAAAGTTTCCAACGTATCCTGAAACTGTATCGACTTCAGCCATTGTTATCATGTCAATGTTCGGATGCTTTGCCACATCCACCATCTTAGGGCCAAGAATACAGATTGAACAATCATTCTGTGGGAACACCTTGTCAAGTAGCGCCATGATGCCTCCAATGGTTGGTTGTTTCTCGACAAGATGAACCTTGAATCCTGCCTCTGCAAGATCAAGTGCTGCCTGCATGCCGGCTACACCAGCTCCCACAACGAGAGCTGCCTGAGTCACCGGGACATCTAGTTCGGGTTGTGCTTCGAGAGTTGATGCTTTGGCAACTGACATTGCCACAAGATCCTTTGCTTTCTGAGTGGCAGCTTCGTGGTCATGCTGGTGAACCCAAGACACATGCTCTCTGATATTGGCCATAACACATAGATAGGGATTGAGTCCTGCAGCCTTGACTGTCTTTCTGAATGTATCCTCATGCATCGCCGGACTGCATGATGCAACAACGACACGATTGAGACCATGTTCTGCAATTGCTTCTTGAATCTCCCTCTGTCCTGGATCAGCACAAGTGTACACATTCACTTGAACATGAACAACACCGGGGAGCGTCTTGGCATATTCAGCAACTTCATCGATGTCTACAACGGCACCAATATTCTTACCACATTTACAAGGGAATACACCGATACGCAGCTCAGGGTCCTTTGATACTACTTCCACTTCTGAGGGTCCTGCACTACTTTCTTTTGGGTCGCCTGTGGTCATTTGCCAATCCCCGTTCTGCAGAACGTAACTTATCAGCTTCATTCAAAACTGGTAATAAAGGTTGAGAATAACGGGCATGAACTCTTCACTATATTTCAGATTCTAACAGCAATTGATGTCCGATTATCGGAATCGTTCATTTACAGGAAAATCCAGCGAATTGCCTGTGAAACCAACCTCCATGGATTCACCAAAAGCGTAAAAAGTACGTCAAGTGGGGGTGTCCCTATCTGGAGACTTGAAGATGACCGGTAAGGTTTGGAAGTACATCACTGAGAAGCTTATGTCTGAGGGTGCCTGCCATTTCTCTCTCCTCGATCCTGATCCATTGTCTACATCTATAGAGACTGTGATAGAGCTCGCTACACTAGCTGAGAAGGCTGGAAGTGATGCACTCATGATCGGAGGGAGCACAATCTTTGGAGTTATAGACGATGCAGTCGCAAAGATTGGTGAATCAGTAGATATTCCAACAATTTTATTCCCAGGTAACATCACCGGAGTGTCAGAACATGCTGATGCGATATTCTTCATGTCGCTTCTAAACAGTACGAATCCATACTACATCATTGGAGCCCAAGCACTTGCAGCACCTAAGATCAAACTTACTGGGATTGAGACCATTGCCATGGCTTACCTCATGGTGGCTCCTGGGAAGACAGCCTCTTGGGTTGGTGACGCTAAACCTTTCCTGAGAGACAAACCAAAACTACCTGCGATGTACGCAATCGCTGCTGAATTACTTGGGATGAAACTTGTCTATCTTGAGGCTGGAAGTGGTGCAGAAGGAGGTGGAGTGCCTCCAGAGATGATTGCCACTGTTTCAAAGTTCATAGACATTCCGTTAATCACTGGTGGTGGTTTCAATGATGAAAAATCGGTGGTCACCGCTGTTGAGGCAGGAGCTTCCATAGTTGTGCAGGGGACCTATCTAGAAAAACATGTCCAAAAAGATGGTGGCGAAGGACTCGCCAAGATAGTCAAAGGACTCAAGAAAGCTGGCACCAAGAGAGTTTAGTTAAAGGTCTTAAGAGAGTTTAAATACTTGACAACCTTTTTGACCGAAGACGCCATGGGAGGATTGTTTTATCTTGTCCTCAAAGACCGAAATGTTGAATGAGCTTCTAATGGACCTGAGCCGAGCATCCCAAGGGAATGTAGAAGCAAGCGCTGTCATTTCGAAATCACAAGGGCTCACGATTTCCACTCATTATCCAGAAGGAACTGATGAGAAGTTTGTTCCTGATGAGGATGTGATAGCAGGAAGATCCACTCAAATACAGGAAGCCACACGAAAGGTCTTCAAACAACTCAAACGAGGTCCTCTCGTGAGGATGCTCATTGAGGGTGAAACTGGTTATGTCATCATCTGTGATGCTGGTGATGATGCTATCCTTGCTGTCCTTACGACTAAACGTGCTAACATCGGTTACATGTTCTTCATGATGACCCGAGTAGCTAAACGTATTGAGAAAGTTCTTGCATAGCTGGTCTTTCCGTCACTTTTATCTGGCTAACACAGCACGAGCCACTTAGTTTGTGATATCATGGCAGATGACAAACCCGTTGATAAAACTGAAGATGACGAGTCAGAAGATTCCTGGGATGAATGGCGTCGTGCTGGTGTAGTTGCTCGTGAAGCTCTAGACCTGGCTCGACCAATGGTGAAACCAGGTACAAAGGTCATAGACATCATTGACACGGTTGAGAATTATATTCGCGAGAACTCATCGGGTACATCTTTTCCATGCAATGTGGCGTTGAACAACATTGCTGCACACTATACATCCCCACTGAATGACGAAACCGTCATTGAGGAGGGTGATCTTGTGACAGTAGATTGTGGATCCCATGTAGATGGATGCATTGCAGACACTGCATTTACAATTGCGCTCAATCCAGACCATGAAGCCTTAGTAAAAGCCTCAGTTGATGCCACAAATGTGGCTATTCAGATGATGCGTCCTGGAGCCAAACTCAATACTATTGGCGCTCTGATTGAAAACACAATCCAGGCTGCTGGATTTGAACCAATAAAGCAACTCTCCGGACACCAGTTGAAGGAGTATGAGCTTCACGCAGACAAACAGGTGCCATGCGTATCTGGAAAATCTGAGGTGCTTGTGGAAGAGGGTGAAGCATACGCGATAGAGACCTTTGCCAGTACAGGGTCTGGGAACATCTCGGACCTACCACGACCTCTGATATATCAACTTCTCCCGGTTAGAGTTCCTGTACGATTCAAGGGGACAAAACAGTTCTTGGGGATTGCCAGGAAGGAGTACAAAGAGTTTCCATTTGCCAAACGATGGATTGCTGAACGTATGTCACCTGCTTCACTCGAGATGGCCATCAAGGAACTTGAAAAGAATGGAGCTTTGTTTGGTCACAGTATTCTAGCTGAAGAAAAGGGAGAATTTGTTTCTCAGCATGAGCATACAGTCATCATCACAGAGCGCGGCCATGAAAGGACGACGTAGTTTGAGACTTTTGTGCATGTGCAAACAACTTTCGTGATGCGTCGAAGCATTCATCGATAAATTCAGAACAATTAAAAGAATATTTTTCCAAATGGTTTTCTGTGGGTTCCGGGAGACTGTCTTCAAAAACTATGACTAGGCAGTGAATTCTGGCGGTTTTTTTCCGGTTCCAACTGAGACGGAGGAGAGGCATTGGACCGTACGCGTGGCGCTAGTGATAGAAAGAGTACAGTTTCAGACGTGAGCTCCGAACCAGTCACTTGTTCTGAGTGTGGTTCCATATCTGTTGTTGAAGACATGACTCGGGGAGAGCGGGTCTGCGGTGAATGCGGACTGGTATTATCGGATCATAGGATTGACACCGGTGCAGAGTGGCGGGCTTTCAGCTCTGAGGAGAGCGATGCTCGTAGCCGGGTTGGAGCACCAGTAAGGTATACTGTCCATGACAAAGGTCTCTCAACCGTGATTGATTGGAGGGATCGAGACACATCCGGAAAGAAACTCAGTCCAACGAGAAGGTCCGAAATATACCGGTTGAGAAAATGGCAGATACGGTCTCGTGTTCACAGTTCAATGGATAGGAATTTGGCACAAGCAATGTCTGAACTTGAGCGTCTATCCTCCCAGCTGGGAATTCCGGGTCCGATCCGTGAACTGGCCGCGTTACTGTATCGCAAATCAATCATTAAGAAACTAGTGAGGGGTCGGTCTATCGAGGCCATGGTTGCAGCAACCCTGTATGCTGCATGCAGAATCAGATTGAAACCTCGTCCTTTGGATGAGGTTGCCGATGCATCCCGTGTTGATAAGAAGAAGCTTGGTCAGTGCTATCGATTGCTTCTCCGGAGTCTTTCCGTCAAAATACCGCTGAGCAACCCAATCGACTATATCTCCCGATTTGCGTCTCAACTTTCATTATCAAGTCCTGTTCAGTTGAGAACTGTGGAAATCCTTCAACAAAGCAGAGCCATTGGTCTCACAATAGGTCGAGATCCTCTGGGTCTAGCTGCCGCAGCAATCTATGTCGCGTCAATCATGCTTGATGAACGCAGGACGCAGCGAGAGATTGCTGAAGTCGCACGTGTAACTGAAGTAACTGTTCGGAATCGTTACAAGGAAATCGTTCGCAAATTAGGCATAGACTCCATGAGCCTCGGATAGCATGAGGACTAAATCAAATATTTATTCTACCAACCTACGTTCACAGAAAGGACCGCCAGAGTGGCGTACCCGTTATCGCTACCTTCTTCCTCTTCTCTGGAACGTCCAGTCCACTTGGACCATTTCTTCTGGAAATCCTAGCTTGGCAAGTACGCCTTGGATAACTCCTCGATGGTCTCCCTGAAGTTCAACGTGGCCATGCTTTGCAGCACCTCCACACGCAAGTTTTCCCTTCAGTTTGGTTGCCAAATCATTGAGGTCAATATTCTTATCAAAACCTGACACAACAGTGGTAAGTCGACCCCATTTCCTTCGTTCAACAGTTACAGAAATCCTTGCCTCTTCCTGTGCGATAGTTTCACAGACACACAGGTCCTGAGGCAATCCACAATTCGGACAAATTCCGCCTTCGTCGTCACTCACG